>NZ_CEEDMM010000028.1:6132-23434 GCF_979255995.1 Agrococcus sp. AC640b | reverse complement strand
CGGGAGGGACACCCCGCTCCGAGCAGGAGCGGGAACGGGACGCCCACGACGTGCACGGCATCCCCACCGCTCCCTGAGGTGCGGGCGGAGCGAGCCTCGAAGGGCGCCCGACGCACCACGACCCGACGCGGGCGGGACGCTCCCGACAGGCGCACGCGCGCGCTATCGTGCCGAACGACCCATCCGCACGACCGCGAGGATCCCGCATGCTCGAGCTGCGCAGGCTTCGACTGCTGCACGAGCTGCACCTGCGCGGCACGATCGCCGAGGTCGCGGCGGCCCTCGCCTACAGCCCCTCGTCGGTGTCGCAGCAGCTGGCGCTGCTCGAGCGCGAGGCCGGCGTGACGCTCCTCGAGCCCGACGGCAGGCGGCTGCGCCTCACGGCCGCCGGCAGGCTGCTCGTCGAGCACGCCGCACGCGCGCTCGACCTCGACGAGGCCGCACGCATCGCCCTCGCCGCCGATCGCGCGGCGGAGGTGCGGGTGCAGCTCGCCGCGATGCCGACCGCGGCCGAGGCGCTCGTGCCGCGTGCGCTGCAGCTGCTCGAGGAGCGCGCACCGTGGGTGCGCCTCGAGCTCGCCGAGCTGCCGCCGGAGCGTGCGCTCGCCGAGCTCTCCGCGAGGTCGTTCGACCTCGTCGTCGCCGAGCAGTACCCCGGCCACATCCGCCCCCTCCTGCCAGGGCTCGCGCACGAGACGATCGGGCTCGACCCGTTGCGGCTCGCGGTGTCGTCGACGGATGCGGCGGCGAGCATCGCCGACCTCGCCGAGCATGCGTGGGTCATGGAGCCGCGCGGCACCGCCGTGCGGCAGTGGGCCGAGCAGCAGTGCCGCGCTGCCGGGTTCGAGCCCGACGTGCGCTTCGAGGCGACCGACCTGACCGCGCACATCCGCCTCGTCGCCGCCGGCCGCGCCGTGGGCGTGCTGCCCGACCTCGTGTGGTCGGGCGACCGCGTCGGCGTGCGCTCGATCGACCTGCCCGATGCGCCGCGGCGCGAGATCTTCGCTGCCACCCGCGCCGCGTCGAGCGGCAGCGAGGCGATCGGGCTCGTTCGCGAGGCGCTGCGCGACGCGCTCGCGACCCACGAGCCGCGCTGAGCCCACCCGCCCGGTGCTGAGCGGGCCCCGACTGGTCACCGTTGCACCCACGGTGGTCGCGGTTGCACCTGATCGGGGGTCCTGCGGGTGCAACGGCGACCAGTCGGCGTCGGCGTCAGGCGGGCGGGGACTGCAGCGAGTGGGGGAAGCGCTGCGGCTCGAGCCCGCGGGTCAGCGGATCGTGCGGCGCGACGTGATCTGGCCCGTGTCGAAGCCCAGCAGGTGCAGGCCGCCGTGGAAGCGCGCATGCTCGACCTTGATGCACCGGTCCATGACCACCTGCAGGCCCCTCGCCTCCGCGTCGACCGCCGCCTCCTCGTTCCAGATGCCCAGCTGCACCCAGATGGTCGGCGCGCCGACCGCGACGACGTCGTCGACGACCGACGGGATGTCGGATGCCTTGCGGAACACCACGACGATGTCGGGCACGCCCGGCAGCGACTGCAGGTCGGGGTAGACGGGCCTGCCGAGGATCTCGGTCGCGTTCGGGTTCACGAACCACACGTCGAGGTCGCTCGACTGCGTGAGGTACGTGCCCACGAAGTACGACGAGCGCGTGGGGTTCGGGGAGGCGCCGACGATCGCGACGGTCTTCGCCGCGCGCAGGATCGCGAGGCGCTCCTTCGCGTCGGGCCCGACCCAGGTGCGCTGCGAGCGCAGCAGTCGCGCGAGCGGCGACGACGACGGGATCGAGCACGTGAGCCCGTTCTGCAGCTGCACGACCTCCTGCTCGTCGTGCGGGGCCTGGGTGTCGGTCATCGCTCCTCCGTCGCGGCGTCGAGCGCCTGGTCGAGGTCGTGGATGATGTCGTCGGCGTCCTCGAGGCCCACCGAGATGCGCACGAGGCCGGGGCCGACGCCCGCATCCAGCAGCTGCTGCTCGGTGAGCTGCGCGTGCGTCGTGGATCCGGGGTGGATGATGAGCGTCTTCGTGTCGCCGATGTTCGCGACGTGGCTCGCGAGGTTCACGTGCTCGATGAGTCGCTGGCCGACGGCGCGCCCGCCGCGCACGTCGAACGAGAACACCGATCCCGGCCCCTTCGGCAGGTACTTCGCAGCGCGCTCGTGGTGCGGATGCGATGGCAGGCCCGCCCACGACACCCGCTCGATGCGGGCGTCCTGCTCGAGCCACTCGGCGACGACGCGGGCGTTGTCGACGTGGCTCTGCATGCGCAGCGGCAGCGTCTCGACGCCCTGCGCGAGCTGCTGCGCCGACTGCGCCGACAGGACGGGGCCGATGTCGCGCAGCTGCTCGGCGCGCAGGCGCGTGAGGAACGCGTACTCGCCGAAGTTGCCGTTCCACGTGAGCCCGCCGTAGTGCGGCACGGGCTCGTCGAGCAGCGGGAACCGGCCGTTGCCCCAGTCGAAGCGTCCCGACTCCACGACGACGCCGCCGAGCGTCGTGCCGTGCCCGCCGAGGAACTTCGTCGCCGAGTGGATGACGATGTCGGCACCCCACTCGATGGGGCGGTTGAGGTACGGGGTGGCGATGGTCGCATCGACGACGAGCGGGATGCCTGCGGCGTGGGCGACGTCGGCGAGACCCTCGAGGTCGGCGACGCCGCCTGACGGGTTCGAGACGGTCTCGACGAACAGGAGGCGCGTGGCGTCGGTGATCGCGGCGGCGAAGTCGGCGGGGTCGTCGGAGGCGACGAACGTCGTCTCGACGCCGAAGCGACGCAGGGTGACGTCGAGCTGCGTCACGGTGCCGCCGTACAGGCTCGACGCGGCGACGATGTGGTCGCCTGCGCCTGCGAGCGCCGCGAAGACGATGAACTCCGCACCGAGGCCCGATGCGGTCGCGACGGCGCCGAGGCCGCCCTCGAGGCTCGCGATGCGCTCCTCGAACGCCGCGACGGTCGGGTTCGACACGCGCGAGTAGATGTTGCCGTACTTCTGCAGCGCGAAGCGGGCCGCGGCGTCGGCGGTGTCGTCGAAGACGAACGCGGTGGACTGGTGGATGGGGAGCGCGCGGGATCCGTGCACGGCATCGGGGATGTTGCCTGCGTGGATCGCGCGCGTGCGGAATCCGTACTCGCGGTCGGCCATGCATCCAGGCTAGGCGGTGGCGCGCGGCGTGCGCGCCTCGCGCGTCACGCGCCGTCACGCTCCGTCACGGCACGACCCGGCACGTCACGCCCGGACGCGCTGGGCTCCGGGAGCGTCGCCCGCAGTCGGCCGATCGCGTCGACGATGTCGTCGCGGCTGCGCTGCAGCTGCGCGACGCGTTCGTCGACGACCGCGAGCTGCTCCTGGAGGAGGCCGATGCGATGCTCGGCGTCCATGGCCGCCCAGTGCTGCATGCGCGTGCGCATCTGGTCGAGGGAGAACCCTGCGGCCCGGCCGGCGAGCACGAGCTCGAGCCGCTGCTGCGCGGCAGGGGTGTAGTCGCGGTAGCCGTTGTCGCAGCGCACGACCTGACCGGGGCTGAACATGTCGCGGTCCTCGTAGTACCGGATCGCCGACGGCGCGAGCCCCGTGCGCCTGGCGAGCTCGCCGATGCGCATCCCCCACCCTCCTTGACCTTCAAGCGACTTGAGACTCTACCGTCGCACACGAGTCGCGGATGCGGCCAGGAGGAGGATCCGAATGCCTGCAACGCTCGCCATCGTCGCCGCGGTCGCCACCGTCGTGCGCCTGACGCTGCTCGTCGCCCTGCACGTGCGACCCGGCGGCATCCATCCCGTGCGCGACGCCGTGAGCGACTACGCGCGCTCCGCGTCGGCGGCGACGCGCCGGCTGTCGACGTGGGCGTCGTGGAGCGCGGCGGCCGCATGGCTCGCGCTCGGCGCCGCGACGCTCGCGACGCCGGCAGCCGCAGAGGCGCGAGCGGGCGTCGGCGCGTGGCTGCTCGTGCTCGGCGGCATCCTCGCCGCGATGCCGCTCGCACCCACCGACGGCCTCGAGGCGACCACGAGCGCTCGCGGCCGCATGCACATGCTGCTCGCGATCGCCTGGTTCACGATCGCGTACGCGACGATCGGGCCGCTCGCGCGGCTGCTGGACCAGGGGTCGACGGCCGCGATCGGGGCGACGCTGCACGTGCTCGACGTCGCCGCGGGCATCGCGCTGGCAGCTCTCGTCGCCTCGCTCGTCATCCGACCGCTGCGCACGCGCACGTTCGGCGTCGCCGAGCGCGTCTTCATCGCCGCCGTGACGCTCGCGCCGCTCGCGGCGAGCATCGGGCTCGCGGTGCGAGCCTGGTCGACGCAGGCGTGACCGGGCCGCGGCGCACGCGTCACGCGTCGGCGGGCTGCCTGCCGGTCGCCTGCTGCTCGAGCGCGCCCAGATGGTGGGCGATCGCTCCCGCCGCCGCCCCGGCGGCCCGCGTGGGCGCATCCCAGGCCATGAGCGACGCCCTCGCGCGCTGCGACGCGGCCGCGACCGCGCCGTGCTCCTGCTCGCCGCCGACCTGCGCCGTCGACAGCGCCCGCAGCGCCAGGGCGATCGCACGTCGCGTGCCGAGGGGCAGCGAGTCGGGCACGTCGGGCGTCACGCGCTCCTCCGACACGACCGAGGCGAGCGCCGTGAGCTCGCGCACGCCGGCCTGCAGCGAGCCGAGGGCGCGTTCGCTGCCCGTCACCGCGTACTTGCCTCCGAGCGCGCGGACGTTCGCACGGCGAGTGCGCCGCGCATCCCACAGCGCGTCGCGCACGTCGTCGGCTGCGCGCTGCAGCCCGGCCGCGCGCTCCTCGATCGACACGCGCGGCTGCTCGGCGTCCTCCATCGACGATGCGAGGTCGTCGAGCAGGCTCGCCGTGGCGGCACGCAGCGCCTCGAGCCTCGTCTCGACCGGCACGGTGCGCAACGGCGGCAGGATCACGAGGTTCACGAGCGCGCCGATGAGGATGCCCATGCCCGTGAGCAGCACGTAGGCGATGCCGTACGCCTCCGCGTCGCCGCCGCCCGCGATGAGCACGAAGATCGCCGCGACCGGCAGGTAGTCGCGGCCGGGGCCCGGCGGCAGCATGCCGCCGACGAGCACGGCGACGACGACGATGAGCGGCACGGTCGCGAGGCTGGGCAGGCCGAGCGCGATCGTGCCGATCGCGAGGCCACCGCCCAGCAGCAGCCCCACGACCGTCTGCCACCCGGTGCGCAGCGACTCCACCGCGGAGGGCATCATCGCGACGACGGCGCCGAAGGGCGCGTAGTACGCGTACTCGTCGAGGAAGCCGGGCATGCTGCGCGCGGCGAGCCACGCCGCGAACGCTGCGAGCGCCGCCTTCCCCGCGAGCACGAGGCGGTCGCGCGACACGAGGGCGCGCAGGGCGCGCCTGCCCGCCCGGCGCACCGGGCTCGAGCCTGCGACGAGGATCGGCGTCGCGCCGTCGTCGCTCACGACGCCCCCGTCTCCTCGTCGAGGTCGCCGCGCTCGATCGAGTCGATCGTGAGGGCGGCGTTCACGAGCGCCAGGTGGCTGAGCGCCTGCGGCAGGTTGCCTGCGAACGCCACGGTCGACGGCTCGACCATCTCGGCCATGAGCCCGACGTCGTTCGGCACCGACGCGACGAGCTCGTCCATGCGGGTCCTCGCGAGGTCGAGCTGGCCGCACCAGGCGCGGGCGGCGACCATCCAGAACGAGCAGGCGACGAACGACTCCTCCTCGGCCTCCGCACCGCTCCACCGCATCACGTGCGGGCCGACGGCGAGGTCGCGCTCGACGGCGTCGAGCGTCGAGCGCATGCGGTCGCCGCGGTCGAAGCCGCTGATGGCGTGCAGCAGGATCGACGCGTCGAGCAGGTCGGATCCGGCGAACCACGCGTACGCGCCCTGACGCTCCGACCAGCAGTGCTCGTCGACCCACGCCCTGATCGCGTCGGCCTCGAACCGCCACCGCTTCGCGTCGCCCGGGATCTGCCCGACGTCGGCCAGGTGCGCAGCATGCTGCAGCGCCTGCCAGCAGCCGAGCTTCGAGGTCGTGTAGTGCCGCTGCTCGGGCAGCTCCCACATGCCTGCGTCCTTCGACCGCCAGCGATCGGCGGCGAGGTCGGCGATCTCGGTCATGAGCCGCCCGGTGGGGGCGTCGAGCACGTTGCCGGCGTCGACGTACAGCTGCACGATGCTGAACAGGTCGCCGCACACGCCCAGCTGCAGCTGATCGGTGGCGCGGTTGCCGGTGACGACGGGCTGCGCGCCGCGCCAGCCGGGCACGTCGTGCTCGACGACGTCGGCGCCGGGATCGCCGCCGTCGAGTCGGTGCAGCACCGCCGTGACGTCGTCCTCCTTGCGCAGCAGGCGCAGCATCCACGTCATCGCGCCGTGCACCTCCTCGGTCACGCCCAGCTGCAGCAGCACCGACAGCGAGTAGGCGGTGTCGCGCACCCACGAGTAGCGGTAGTCCCAGCCCTTCGGCTCGGTGCGCGACTCGGGGAGGGATGTCGTCGCCGCCGCCGCGATGCCGCCGGTGGGTCCGTGGATGAGCTGCTTGAGCACGAGGGCGCTGCGAGCCACCACGGTGCTCCACGGTCCCTCGTACGAGCACGACGCCGTCCATCGGCGCCACGCCTCGATCGTGCGGTCGATGCCGGCGTCCATCGCCTCGGGGCTCGGCAGCGGCAGCGGCTCGTCGTCGGTGCAGACGAGGCCGAGCAGATGCCGCGACCCCGGCGAGGTGTCGTACCAGGCGACGATGCGGCGCGGCTCGACGTCGACGCCCGAGTCGTGCAGGGTGCGCGGCGCGAGCGTGAGCCCGTCGATGCGCAGCACCGTGCCGTGCACCGTGTCGCTCGCCCACGGAGACGCGGCGCCCAGCAGCGTGCCCGGCGCGATCTCGCCCCGCATCCGCACATGCCCCTCGACGCCGTCGATGCGTCTGGCGAGCTCGCTCCACGGCAGCCTGCCTGCCTGTCCCGTGTTCAGCGAGTCGGTGACCTTCACGACGCCGGAGGCGGTCGTGAAGGTCGTCTCGAGCACGTTGCCGCCGTCGACGTAGCGGCGGCTCGCCGTCGCCTCCTCGACGGGGGCGAGCGCGACGACGCCGCCCGCCTCCGCGTCGAGCAGCGCCGCGAACGGCGGCGGCGAGTCGACGGCGGGCAGCGGCAGCCAGTCGATGCGGCCGTCGCGGGCGACGAGCGCGATCGTGCGGCCGTCGCCGATGGAGGCGTACGTGCGCAGGTCGGCGTAGCCGTCGGCGTCCCGACCGTCGATCGGGGCGTCGACGGGCTCGCCGCCGTGCCACCGTGGGCCCGAGCCGACCTGCCACGCGAAGGTCACGGCGTGGGCATCCCACCGTTGACGTGCAGCGTCTCGCCGACGACGTAGCTCGACTCGCCGGATGCGAGGAACACGTAGGCGGGCGCGAGCTCCGCCGGCTGGCCCGCGCGGCCGAGCGGCGTCTGCTGGCCGAACTCGGGCAGCGCATCCGTGGGCTGGCCGCCCGCGGTCTGCAGCGGCGTCCAGATCGGACCGGGTGCGACGACGTTGACGCGGATGCCCTTCGGCGCGAGCTGCTGCGACAGGGCCTTCGCCATCGTGTTCATCGATGCCTTGGTGGTGGCGTAGTCGACGAGGTGCTCCGACGGCTGGTACGCCTGGATCGACGACGTCGCGATGATCGCGGAGCCTGCCGGCAGGTGCGGCAGCGCGTCCTTCACGAGCCAGAAGAAGGCGTAGACGTTGGTCTTGAACGTCTCGTCGAAGCTCTCGTCGGTGAGGTCGGCGAGGTCCTCGACGTACTGCTGCCTGCCGCCGTTGGAGACGAGGATGTCGAGGCCGCCGAGGCGCTCGACGGTCGTGTCGACGATGCTGCGCACGTATGCGCGGTCGGTGAGGTCGCCAGGCAGCGCGACGGCGGTGCGCCCCGCCTGCTCGATGAGGGCGACGATGCGCTGCGCGTCCTCCTCCTCCTCTGGCAGGTAGGAGATGGCGACGTCGGCGCCCTCGCGTGCGAACGCGATCGCGGTCGCGGCGCCGATGCCGGAGTCGCCTCCGGTGATGAGCGCCTTGCGCCCCTCGAGGCGGCCTGCGCCGCGGTAGGTGTCCTCGCCGAGGTCGGCGCGGTCGCGCATGTCGGCGTCGAGCCCGGGGCCGTCCTGCGAGATCGCCTTCGTGTCGATGTCGGCGTAGAGGGTCGTGGGGTCCTGCATCGTGTACTGGTCAGCCATGCCTTCGACGCTACGAGGGGCGTGGTCGTGTCGCACGGCCTTGCGGGCGCGCGCCACGCGTGCCACGCGGCAGCACTCAGCCCTTCGAGACCGCCCGTGCGACGAGCTCGCGCAGCCGCTGCTCCACGGCGTCCGTGACCTCGACGACCGCGAACGACGTCGCCCACATCGCGCCGTCGTCGAGCGCGGCGTCCTCCTGGAATCCGACGGTGCCGTAGCGGGTGCCGAACTTCGCCGCCGGCTGGTAGAACACGACGACGTTCCCGTCTGCGGCGTACGACGGGAAGCCGTACCAGGTCTTGGGGGCGAGACCGGGCGCGACCTCGCTGACGACGCGGTGCAGGGTCGAGGCGACGGCCTTGTCGACGCCGTCGAGCGCGTCGATGGCCTCGACGCACGCCTCGAGCTCCTTCGCCATCTTCGCGGCGCCCTTGAGCCCCTTCGTCGTGCGCAGCTCCTCGGCGCGCTGCTGCATGGCAGCGCGCTCGTCGTCGCTGAATCCGGCCTTCGTGCTCATCGGGTGCTCCTGACTCGGTCGAGGCCCGGCGTCGTCGCCGATGCCGTGGGTCTGCGGTCAGCGTACGCGCGGCGCGTGCGCCGCACGCACGACGAGGGGCCGCCCGTGGTGGGCGACCCCTCGTGGGTGGATGCTCGGGCCGGGCCCGCACGGCTGGCGTGCGCGGCGACGCCCGGCGGCCTCCGCTGCACGGTCATCGCAGCGGGGGCACGACGGCGCGCATGCGGTCGGCGTCGCGCTCGTGGCGCTCGCGGATCTCCGCCCGCGCAGCGGCGGCTCGGGGATCGGCGCGGTGCATCGCGATGCGGGCGAGCGCCTCGGCGAGCGCGAGCAGCGCACGCCGTGCAGGGTTCGCGGGTCTCGCGGAGACGAGTCGCAACGGGTGGGTCAGGGTCGACATGGGGGTCCTTCGTGGAATGGCGTGCGGGCACGCCGAATGCAGGTGGTGGCGCATTCGCGAATGCGCGGGCGAATGGCGCGCAGAATGCGCACGGGAATTCGCCGACGCGCGCGGAAGGAGCTGCGCGCGGGATGCGCATTCGCGAATGCGAGCGATGCGAGCCGAATGGCTCGAGGTGTCGTGACGCGGTCACGCCGACGCGTGCTCGCGGCCTCGCGTCGAGCAGGACGCCCTGGACGGGCGAGGCTCAGCGAGGCTGCAGGCGCTGCGTGGGCAGACGGTGCACGGCAGGCGACGGGGCAGATGCCTGCGCCGCCGGCGGTGCCGACGTGTCCGCGGTGCTAGCGCGTCCCGGAGATGAGGGCCGGGACGCGGTGCAGAGCGATGGTCATGAACACGGGCGGCTCCTCTCTCGACGGGATTGCGGCGGATGCCGTGGACGAGAGCGAGCATATCCGCACATTCCGCGAATGCGCAACTCTCAGCACCACATTCCTTCGCGACCCGTCGAATTCGCGCGCACCGGCGAGTCCGAGCACGGACGCGCCGCCTGCCCCACGAGCCCTACGACTCCTTCGTGATCTCCACCGTCACGAACAGCTCCGACCCGCCGGCGCCGGCGTAGACGCCGCGCAGCGGCGCGACGTCGTTGTAGTCGCGGCCGTAGCCGACCTTCACGTGCCGCTCGCCGATGTCGATGAGGTTCGTGGGGTCCCACGCCTGCCAGTCGCCGGCGAACCACTCGACCCACGCGTGCGACTCGCCGACGACGGTCTCGCCGATCGCCGCGTTCGGCCGCGGGTGCAGGTAGCCGGAGACGTACTTCGCGGGGATGCCGACGGCGCGCAGGGCGCCGATCGTCACGTGCGCGATGTCCTGGCAGACGCCCTTGCGCTTCGCCCACGCCTCGTGCGCGTTCGTGTGCACGTGCGTCACGCCCGACATGTACTGCATCTCCTCGCCGACGTGCAGCGCGATCGCGCGCGCCGCCTCGCCGGGCGTCTCGGTGCGCGCCACGATCGCCTTCGCGGTGTCGACGAGGTCGTCGAGCGGTCGAGTGCGGTCGGTCTGCCCCAGCTGCTCGACGTACGTCGTCGCGCGCCTCGACACCTTGCCGAGCTGCTCCCACGTGATGTCGTGGCCGCCCGTGAGGCGCGGGCGCACCTCCACGAGGCTCGTCGCCGTCAGCTGCAGCTCGGTGTGGGGCGAGAGCACGTCGAACGACGTGACCGTGGTGCCCCAGTAGTCCTCGTACGAGTTCACCGACGTCGACGGTCGCACGTCGAGGTTCGAGTAGATGACGAACTGCCCGTCGCTCGTCGACGGCAGCATGCGCGCCTCGTTGTACGACGCGACGGCCGGAGCCTTGTAGCGGTAGCCGGTGGTGTGCCGGATGCGGATGCGGCTCATGCTCGCTCCCCCACCCATGCGGGGAGGTTGTGCGTCGGGAAGTACCGTTCCCGCACCGCCTCCGACACCTTCGTGGTCGTGGTCTGCACCTGATCCATCACGGCGGGCAGGTCGTCGATGATCTCTCCGATGGGTCGGAACTCCAGCTCGGCGCGCACCTGGCCGAGCATGCGCTGCGCGCTGTCGCCGTAGCCGACGCGCTCGTGCCGCGGCTCGATGTCGCGCAGGCACTGCTCGGAGCGCAGGATGCTGAACAGGATCGACCGTGGCGCGAGGCGGTCGAGCATGAGGAACTCGGCGGCGTTCGTCGACGACGGCACGCCCCGATACGTGCGCAGGTACGCCTCGTATGCGCCCACGGAGCGCAGGATCGTCGTCCACGACGGGCCCGCATCCTCGGTGAGCGCACGCGTGGCGAGCAGGCGAGCGGTCATGTCCGCGCGCTCGAGGGAGCGCCCGAGGGTCATGAACGACCATGCGTCGTCGCGGCTCGCGGTCGAGTCGGCGATGCCGGTCGCGAGCGCGGCACGCTCGCGCACCCAGCCGAACAGCTCGTGCACCTTCTCGCCCGAGACGCGCCTGGGCATGCCCGTGTGGGTGGTGTTCAGCACCTCCCACAGCTCGGTGGAGATGATCTCGCGGGCGCGGCGGGCGTTCTCGCGTGCCGCGTTCACCGAGTAGGCGATCGAGGCGGTGTCCATGCGGTCGATCGCGAGCGACGCGATGACGTCGCCGCGCCGCAGCACGCGATCGGGCGGCGCCGTGCTGCCCATGACGCCCAGCAGCGCACGGCACGCGGTGTCCTCGTCGACGAACGTGTCCTCCAGCAGCAGCTGCAGGTAGACGTCGAGGATGCGGGCGGTGCCGTCGGCGCGCTCGATGTAGCGGCCGATCCAGAACAGGCTCTCGGCGATCCGGCTCAGCATGCTGCGCCCCCTTCGTGCTGGCGCTGCGCTTGCTGCTGCTGCTCGGCCTGCCTGCTGGAGCCGGCATCCTGCGGGCTCTGATCCTGCGGATGCTCGTGACCGGCGATGATGCCGATGGGCCTCGTCATCGGCTCGCCCGATGCGCCGAACTCGGCGTCGACGTCGTCGAGGGGCGCGGGCTCGCGCGGGTCGCCGAGCACCCACGTGTCCTTCGATCCGCCGCCCTGCGACGAGTTCACGACGAGCTGCCCCTCCGGCAGCGCGACGCGGGTGAGGCCGCCGGGCAGCACCCACACGTCGCGGCCGTCGTGCACCGCGAAGGGGCGCAGGTCGACGTGGCGGGGACGCATGCCGTCGTCGACGAGCGTCGGGATGGTCGACAGCTGCACGACGGGCTGCGCGATCCAGCCGCGCGGGTCGGCGATGAGGCGCTCGCGCAGCTCGGCGAGCTCCTCGGGCGTCGCGTCGGGTCCGACGACGAGGCCCTTGCCTCCCGATCCGTCGACGGGCTTCACGACGAGCTCGTCGAGCCGATCGAGCACCTCCTCGAGGGCGCCCTCGTCCTCCAGCCGCCACGTGTCGACGTTCTTGAGGATGGGCTCCTCGCTCAGGTAGTAGCGGATGAGCTCCGGCACGTACGTGTAGACGAGCTTGTCGTCGGCGATGCCGTTGCCGACGGCGTTCGCGATCGTCACGTTGCCGAGGCGCGCGGCGAGCATGAGGCCGGGGCTGCCGAGCATCGAGTCGGGGCGGAACTGCAGCGGGTCGAGGTAGTCGTCGTCGACGCGGCGGTAGATGACGTCGACGCGCGTGGGGCCGTTGGTCGTGCGCATGTACACGCGTCCGCCGCTCGTGAACAGGTCGCGGCCCTCGACGAGCTCGACGCCCATGAGGCGCGCGAGCAGCGTGTGCTCGAAGTAGGCCGAGTTGTAGACGCCGGGGGTGAGCACGACGACCGTCGGGTCGTCGACGCCGGTCGGCGCGGAGGCGCGCAGCGCCTGCAGCAGCTTGTCGGGGTAGTCGCCGACGGGGCGCACCCGCATCGACGAGAACATCTCGGGCAGCGTCTGCGCGATGACGCGACGGTTCGAGATGACGTAGGAGACGCCGCTGGGCACGCGCACGTTGTCCTCGAGCACGCGCCACTCGCCGTCCTGGTCGCGGATGAGGTCGATGCCGGAGACGTGGATGCGCACGCCGTTCGCGCCGACGACGCCCGCCGCCTGCCTGTGGAAGTGCGTCGACGACGAGATGAGCGCTGCGGGGATGATGCCGTCCTCGACGGCGCGCTGCGGCCCGTACATGTCGGCGAGGAACGCCTCGAGCGCGAGCACGCGCTGCTTGACGCCCGACTCGACGTGCGCCCAGTCCTCGCTCGTGATGACGCGCGGCACGGCGTCGAGCGGGAAGGGCCGCTCCTCGCCTGCGAAGTCGAACGTGACGCCCTGCGCGAGGTAGGAGCGGGCGAGCGCGTCGGCGCGGCCGCGCAGCTCCTGCTGCGTCATCTCCCCCAGCGCGGCGTGCACGTCGCGGTACGGGGCACGCGGTGCACCGGATGCGTCGAACATCTCGTCCCAGGGTGTGCCGGAGCGCTTCGGCGGATTCGCGAAGGGCTTGTCGTAGTCGTCGAACAGGTCACCCATGTCGCGAGCCTACTTGGGCGGAGGTTTCCGTCTCGTGTCGGCGCGGACTCGTCGCGGGTGCGATATCCGCGCGCGGATGCCGCGCCGCTCAGCGACGCTCGGCCGTGCGGACGATGCGCGCCGACGCCGTGACCATGTGACGAGCCATCGCGGCCTGCGCAGCCGCAGGATCGCCTGCTGCGATGGCCTCGGCGACGGCGTGGTGCTCCTCGATCGCCGCGTCGATGTCGCGAGCGTCGTCGACGGCGTTCTCGAACCAGACGCGCAGGAGCGATCGCGAGGTCGCGAGCATCTCGATGAGGATGCGGTTGCCCGAGATCGCCGCGATGTGCTGGTGGAACGCGACGTCGAGATCGACGTACTCGCCCGTCCTGGCGGCCGCACGCTGGTCGTGCACGAGCGCACGCAGCCGCTCGACGTCGTCGGGCGTCGCACGCGCCGCCGCGATCTCGGCTGCCGTCCGCTCGAGGGCGCCGCGCACGACCGTGAGGTCCTCGGTGCGCTCCTGGTCGACGAGCATCGACCAGGACAGGGTCTGCGGCAGCAGCTCGGAGCTCGCGGAGCGCAGGTAGGTGCCGGATCCCACGCGGGTCTGGACGATGCCGAGGAGCTCGAGCGCCGCGATCGCCTCGCGCACGGCCGACCTGCCGACCCCGAGCGCGTCGGCGAGGCTGCGCTCGCCAGGCAGCCGGTCGCCTGGCCGCATCTGCTCGCCCAGCAGCAGGCGCAGCAGCAGCTGCACGACCGATGCGCTCGCAGAGGACTCCGTGCCGGACACTCGTCGCAGCGCGGCGAGCAGCGGGTCCTCGTGCACGTGACGATGCTACTCGCGCCGGCCTCCGAAATTGGTCAACCGGTTGCGCGATCGTCGCATTCGCCCTAGCGTGCTGACACGGCCCCCCGAGCGCGTGGGCCGGGCGCACACGACGAGGTCTGCACATGGAAATCGGCATCGGCTCCTACGCGATGTTCTGGGAGTGGCACGACCACCCCTCCCCGCTCTCGATCGCCGACATGCTCGAACGGGCGAGCGAGCTGGGCTGCGACGTCTTCGAGATCTGCGACGACCCCCGCATCGAGCAGTGCGATGCCGAGGAGCTCGCGTCGCTGCGCCGCCGAGCACAGAGCCTCGGTCTCCGCCTGCAGCTGGGCACGCGAGGGATCGACCCTCGGCACCTCGCGCGACTCGTCGACGTCGCCGACGCCCTCGACGCACGCGTGCTGCGGTCGATGGTGCTGCGCGCCGACGCCGAGCGCGGCGCGCAGCACGTCGCGGCGACCATCGCCCAGACCCTGCCCGCGCTCGAGCAGCACGGCATCGCGCTCGCCCTCGAGACCTACGAGCAGACGCCCACGAGCACGCTCGTCGCGGCGGTCGGCCTGCTCGACTCCGCCCACGTGGGCATCTGCCTCGATCCCGCGAACTGCGTCGCGGCGCTGGAGATGCCCGCCGACGTCATCGCGGCGGCCGCGCCCCATGCCCTCGACCTGCACGTCAAGGACTTCCAGTTCGCGCGCCAGGCGGGCTGGGTCGGCTTCCAGCTCACGGGAGCACGCATGGGCTCCGGCCTGCTCGACCTCGACCACGAGCTCGCCGCCGTGGCCGCGAGCGGACGCGAGCCCGCAGCGATCGTCGAGCACTGGCTCCCCTGGCAGGGCGACAGCGCCACCACCGTCGCGCTCGAGCGCGACTGGACGGACGCGACGCTCGCGGCACTGCGCGCCCGGGTCGCGGGGCGGCCCGGTGCCGCGCACGTCACCACCCCACCCACCCTCGAAGAAGAAGGAGGCGTCGCATGACGCAGCACACCACGAATCCCCTGCTCGGCAAGGTCGTCGAGCTCGACGGATCGCTCACGGTCGCCGTCGTCGGCGCCGCAGGCAAGATGGGCATGCGAGTGTCGAACAACCTCGACCTCACCGACGCCACCGTGCACTACGTCGAGGCCTCCGAGGCTGGTCGCGCTCGCATCGAGGAGCTCGGCCGCACGGTCGTCGACGTCGAGGTCGCCGTCGCAGACGCCGACGTCGTCGTGCTCGCCGTGCCCGACGTCGTGCTCGGCACGGTCTCGCAGGGCGTCGTCGCCGCGATGCGCTCGGGCGCCGTGCTGCTGACGCTCGACCCCGCTGCCGCCTACGCGGGCCTGCTCGCGCAGCGTGACGACGTGCATCAGGCCGTCGCGCACCCGTGCCACCCCTCGGTCTTCCTCGAGCGCACCACCGTCGAGCAGTACGCGGACACCTTCGGCGGCATCGCGGCCGACCAGGACGTCGTCGCGGCCTTCGAAGGCGACGACGAGGAGGCGAAGGCCCGCACCGAGGCCGTCGTGCGTGCCATCTACGCACCCGTCGTCGACGTGCACTGGGTCACGGTCAAGCAGCTCGCGCAGCTCGAGCCGACCCTCGTCGAGACCACGGCGTGCATGATCGGCCAGTTCCTCAAGGACTCGATGGACCACGCCGTCCAGGAGGTCGGCATCCCCGAGGATGCCGTGCGCGCCATCTTCTACGGCCACATCGGCATCGCGCTCACGAACGCGCTGCGCGGATCCAACCCGTTCTCCGAGGCGTGCCACCTCGCGATGGACTACGGCCGCGACGCGATCATCAAGGACGACTGGAAGCGCATCTGGGACGACGAGGACCTCGATCGCGTGCTCGCCAAGATGCTGAGGCTCGACCGGGTCGAGCGGGCCGACTCATGAGCGCCCTCTCCCTCGTCGCGGTCGCGGTCGTCGCGATCGCGCTGCTGCTGCTGCTCGTGATGAAGCTCAAGTGGCCCGCCTACCTCGCGCTGCTCGCAGTCTCGGTCGCCACGGCGCTCGCCGCCGGGCTGCCGGTGCAGGACGTCATCCCCACCGTCGTCGAGGGCATGGGCTCGACGCTCGGCAACGTCGCGCTGCTCGTCGGCCTCGGCGCCATGCTCGGCGGCATCGTCGAGAAGACCGGCGGCGCCGCGACCATCGCGCGCCTCGCGGCCAAGCGGCTCGGCAAGGAGCGGCTCGGGCCGGCGCTGCTCATCGCCTCCGGGCTCGTCGCGCTGCCGATCTTCTTCGACGTCGCGTTCATCATCCTCGTGCCGATCATCTTCAGCTTCGCGAAGGCAGCCGGCCACAAGAGCCCGATCGCGCTGGGCGTGCCCGTCGCGGTGTTCATGGTCTTCATCCACAACTCGGTGCCGCCGCACCCCGGCATCGTGGGCTCGACGACGCTGCTGAACCCCGACGTCCTCGGCCTCGTGACCGTGCTGGGCATCGTGCTGTCGATCCCGATGGGGTTCCTCGCCTGGACGCTCTCGAAGCGCATCACCTCGCGCGGCTCCTGGACGATGTCGCCCGAGATCGCGGCGAAGTACGAGGAGTCGGGCGCCGTCGACCTCGCTCCCGGCGGCACGGCTGCCGTCGCGACGATCGCGGCGACCGCGACCGAGCGGCAGCAGCGCACCACGACGACGCCGAGCGCCGGCACCGTCGTCGCGCTCATCCTGCTGCCCATCCTGATGATCGCGGTCGGCACGGTCGGCAAGCTCGTCGTCGAGGAGGGCTCGGATGCGGCCAACGTGCTCGCGTTCGTCGGCGCTCCCGCCTTCGCGCTGCTCGTCGCGTGCGTGCTCGCCATGTACGTGCTCGGCATCCGCCACGGCTGGGGCCGTCAGGGCATGAGCGACGTCATGGACTCGGCGCTCGCGCCCGCCGCGATCGTCGTGTTCGTCACCGGCGCGGGTGGCGTCTTCGCCCGCGTGCTCACGGAGTCTGGCATCGGCGACGCCGTCTCGGGCGCGCTCGTCGAGGCCGGCGTGCCGATCATCTTCCTGGCATTCCTGCTCGCGCTCATCTTCAAGGTCGCGCAGGGCTCGGGCACCGTCGCGACGCTCACGGCGGCGGGGCTCGTGCAGTCGACGGTGCTCGCCGGCGGCTACAGCGAGCTGCAGGTCGCGCTCATCCTGCTCGCGATCGCGATGGGCTCGGTGTCGCTCAGCCACATCAACGACTCGGGCTTCTGGATCGCGACGCGGTTCATCGGCCTGTCGGTGGCCGGCGGGCTCAAGACGTGGACCGTGATCTGCACGATCCTCGGCTTCACGGGCATGGCGATCATCTCGATCGCCTGGTTCGTCGTGGGGGCGCTCGCGTAGCGGGCGGCGGCACCACGCGGCGGCCGCCGTCGCGCGGCTGGCGAGCAGGCGCGCGGCGGCGGCCGCCGC
>NZ_CEEDMM010000028.1:0-6122 GCF_979255995.1 Agrococcus sp. AC640b | reverse complement strand
GAGGCGCACCTGGGCCGACGCACGTCGCGTGGGCGCGGCGTCAGCCCAGGTGCGCCTCGATGCCGACCTGCTCGCCGGCCTCGATGCGCACGTCGCGCACGCGCACGCCCGCCGGCAGCATGCCCGCCAGGTCGATGGGCTCGCGCGTGCGCTGCTCGATCCTGCCGCGCACCGCGCCCAGCAGGCCCGCGACGAGCGCATTCGACGAGGTGATGCGCAGATCCTCGACGTGGATGCGCAGCGCGTCGTCGATGCGCAGCGTCGCCGTCGCGCTCGCCGGCGCGCCGAGGAAGCCCTTCTTGATGCGGCCGTCCGCCTCGACGTGCACCGTGCGCGGCCCGTCCGAGCGAAGGCGCACGTCGAGGTCGGCGAGCGTGACGCCATGCTCGGCCGCGACCTGCTCGCCGATGCGACGCACGGCGGCGACGAGATCCGCCTGCGGGGACTCGATGCGCAGGTGGCCGCGCACGGGGTGCTCGGCGTCGGGCTCGACGACGTCGATGCCCACGGTGCCGTCGGCGACGTCGACCCAGCGGATGCGCAGATCCTCGATCGTGAGGCCCAGGTCGACGGGGACGCCCTCGACGTGGACGGGGTGGGCGCGCACCGTGAGCAGTCGGAGCACGCCGTGCTCGGCGACCGTGACGTCGGCGTCGCGCGTCGGCACGAGGTCGGATGCGCCCGTCTCGCTCGTGAAGAGCCCGTCGATGCGGACGCCCGTGCCGTCGAGGTCGAGCGTCGCGACGTCAGCACCCTCGACGCTCGCCGAGAGGGTCGCGAGCAGCTGCTCGATCGCGGGACGCAGGCTGCCGACGGCGTCGTCGAGTGCGGCGTGCCGCATGCGGGCGACGAGGTCGTCGCCCGTGGTGGGACGTGGTGCGGGGCCGAGGTTCAGGTGCTCGCTCATCGACGCCAGGCTAGACGGCTCGGGGATGGGCGCGCCGTGCGCGCGCCCATCCCGGCACGGAGGGCCTCAGCCCGCGAGTCGCGTGCCGATCTCGGCGAGACGACGCCCCTGGTAGCGCGCGGAGGCGAGCACGGCATCCGTCGGCGCATCGCCGCCCGTGCCGGTCGCGTGGCTCGTGCCGTACGGGTTGCCGCCGGATGCGTACAGCAGCTCGTCGGTGTAGCCGGGCGGCACGATGATGCTGCCCCAGTGGTAGAAGACGTTGTTGAGGGCGAGGATCGTCGACTCGAGGCCGCCGTGCTGGTTCATCGCCGACGTGAAGCTCGTGACGGCCTTGTCTGCCATGACGCCGCGGCCCCAGGGTCCGCTGGCGCTGTCGATGAACTGCTTCAGCTGCGCGGCGGGGAGGCCGAAGCGCGTCGGGGTGCCGAACGCGTACGCGTCAGCCCACTCGAGGTCGTCGAGGCTCGCGATCTCGACGGTGGGGGCGACGTCGTCGACGTGCGCCCGCCATGCGGGGTTCGCGTCGATCGCGGCGTCGGGGGCGAGCTCGGCGACGCGACGCAGCCGCACCTCGGCGCCCGCGTCCTCCGCTCCCGCGGCGACCTCCTGCGCGAGGGCGTGGTTCGTGCCCGTGGAGCTGTAGTAGATGACGGCGACCTTCATCGGATCCGTTCCTCTCGTTGGCGTCTCGCCACGCTCGCAGCGACGCGAGATGCCGTCGAGGCGGTTGCGGAAGTCGTTCGAATCTGCACGACATCCGCACGCGCTCCGTCGGGATGCGGCGTGCGCGGCCCCTCGAGGGCGCATGCCACTCGAGGCGGCGCTCACGCCGCATCGCGACGGCCGAGCGCTCGTAGGCTGAAGCGGTGACCGACGCAGACCTCGCCACCCGACTCGTCCGCGATGCAGGAGCCCTCGCCGCAGCCATGCGCGCCGCGGGGCTCGAGGCGCAGTTCAAGACGTCGATCTCCGACGTCGTGACCGCCGCCGACCACGCCGCCGAGGAGCTCGTGCTCGCCGCGATCCGCGACGAACGCCCCCGCGACGGGGTGCTGGGCGAGGAGGGCGCGGCGGTCGAGAGCGCGTCGGGCAGGCGCTGGGTCATCGATCCCGTCGACGGCACCTACAACTTCCTCTCGGGCCTCGCCTACTGGTGCAGCGCCCTCGCGCTCGACGACGCCGACGGCGTCGTGCTCGGCGCGGTGCACCAGCCGATCACGGGCGAGACGTGGATCGGAGGCCGCGGCCTGCCGACCACGCTCGACGGCACGCCCGTCGCACCGCTCGTCGATCGCCCGCTCGCGGAGGTCAGCCTCGCGACGTACGTGCACCCGACGACGCTCGACGACGCAGACGTCGCCGAGCCGTGGCACGCGATCGTCGCGGGTGCTGCGACGGTGCGCATCCTCGGATCGGGATCGTGCGACCTCGCAGGCGTCGCAGGCGGACGCATCGGCGTGTGGGCGCAGCACTCGACCGCCGAGTGGGACTGGCTGCCAGGCAAGGCGCTCGTCGACGCGGCAGGCGGGCGCACAGCGGTCGTCGAGCACCGCGGGCACCGCTGGCACGTCGCCGGCAACCGGCAGGCGGTGGGCGAGCTGCTCGACATCCTGCTCGCGAGCTGAGCGTCGCCGTGCAGGACGACGAGATGCCCGGCACCGCCGCGTACGACGCCGTGGCGGTCGCCTACGACCGGCTGCTGCCCGCGCTCGACGCGGAGCATCCGCTCGAGATCGCCATGCTCGAGCGCTTCGCGGATGCCGCGGCGGCCGCAGGCGGCGACGTGATCGACGTCGGGTGCGGCACGGGCCGCGTCGCGCGCTGGCTCGACGCGCGGCGCCTGCGGGTGCTCGGCATCGATCCGTCGCCTGCGATGCTCGCGATCGCGAGCGCCGCGCAGCCGAGCGCGACGTTCTCGCTCGGCACGGCGGAGGCGATCCCCGCCCCCGACGCATCCGCAGACGGCGTGCTCGCCTGGTACTCGCTCATCCACGTGCCGCCTGCGGCGTTGTCGGCCGCGGCGGCCGAGCTGGCGCGCGTGGTGCGGCCGGGCGGCGTCGTGCTCGCCGCTGCGCAGTCGGGCTTCGGCATGCGCACGATCGCAGGCGCCTACGGCACCGATGCGACGCTCACGGCGTGGGCGCACGACGCGGCGACGCTCGCCGAGGCGCTCGAGGGCGCGGGGCTCGACCCGATCGAGCGCATCGAGCGGCAGCCGGAGGGCGCGGAGCGCATGCCGCAGGCGGTGGTGCTGGCTCGGCGACCCGGCTGACCCCGGCGGGCCGGTCGTGCGGCTCCCCTCGAGGCTCGCTGCCCGCCCGCATCAGGGACGCCCGCCACCCATCCCACCGGCCGTCGGCGTCGTCGTCGTGTCGACGCGGGCGACGAGCGTCGCCGCGTAGCCGGAGGTCGCGTCGCCTGCGATCGTCGCCATCTGCAGCACACCGCCGTCCTCGCCGAAGACGCCGTCGCTGTCGAGGGTGATCTGCGCGAGGTTCCGCGCCGAGCCCTCGTAGGCGGCCTGCTGGTAGACGGCGTCGAGCATGTCCTGCGGGAAGGCCAGCTGCGACGTCGCGATCGCGTTGCCGGCATCCGAGATGTCGGCGAGCGTCGGGTACACCTCGAAGTGGATGTGCGTCCACCTGCCCATGTACGCGCCGGGCACGATGGTCTGGAACGTCACCTGCCCGTTCGCGTCGGCCACCTGCACGCCCCGCAGCCACGACTCGTCCTCGACGCCCTCGGAGTACATCGAGTACCTGCCGAGCGCGTCGCAGTGCCACGCGTACACGGCGACGCCTGCGAACGCCGCGTCGCCGTCCGCCATGTCGGTCACCGCGATCGTGCACGACAGCGGCACGCCGTCGACGGGCGCGTCGACGCCGATCGACGAGCGGATGTCGGCGCGCTCGATGCCCGACTCCGACAGCACGTCGGGGCCGTTCGACCCGTCGCCCGGGTAGGGGCCTGCGGTCTCGTCGGGGATCTCGGCAGACGGCAGGCCCAGCGTCGACGTCGACGCGCTCGGCGTCGACCCGGGGGCGCTGGGCGTCGCGCTCGCGGCCGACGTCGTGCTCGACGCGGTGGGCGTGCACGCGGCGAGCACGGCGGTGCCCGCACCGATGCCGACGAGCCCGAGCATGCCGCGGCGCGTGAGCAGCGTGCGCACGTCGAAGCCCGGCCCCTGGTCGACGACCTCGTCGTCCGGGCGCACGAGCAGGCGCCCCTCGTAGGCGGGACCCGCTGGCGTCGCGTCGGGCTCGGGGATCTGCTGGGCCATGGGCTCCGCCTCTCGATCGCGCGGACCGGCAGGTCCGACGTCCACGAGCATGCGATGCGCGCCGCGGACGCAGCCCTGCTGCGCCTCTGGGCTTCGCACGAGCCGCAGCCGTCGCCCCTGGTGGAGACTGGACGCGGCGAGGAGGGCGAGCGTGCCAGGTCAGCGTCGCGCTGCCGGGCAGGTTCCCGTACCTGCGTGCGGGCGACATCATGGAGATCGGCATCGAGGGCCTCGGCGTGCAGCGTCAGCGCCTCGTCGACGCCGTCGTCTGACACCAGACCCACGACCGCGGCCAGCAGGCTGCGGCGAGCACGAGGAGCCTCATGGCCGAGTCCCCCATCGACATGGTCGCCAAGATGATCGACCTCTCGGGCATCACGAACCCCGCCCAGACCCGCCTGACGAAGGCGTCGAACATCTGGGATCTGCGGCGGATCGCGAAGCGTCGCACGCCGAAGGGTCCGTTCGACTACACCGACGGCGCCGCGGAGGACGAGGTGGGCCTCGCACGGGCGCGCCAGGCGTTCCAGGACGTCGAGCTGCACCCGACGGTGCTCGAGGACGTCACGAACGTCTCGACCGGATGGGACGTGCTCGGCAGGCGGGTGGCGTTCCCGCTCGCGATCGCACCCACGGGCTTCACGCGCCTCTTGCACACGGCCGGCGAGCCGGCGGGCGCGCGCTCGGCCGCGGCCTACGGCATCCCGTTCACGCTCTCGACCCTCGGCACGACGTCGATCGAGGACACCCGCGCCGCCTCCCCGAACGGCAGGCTGTGGATGCAGCTGTACATGATGAAGGAGCGCGAGCGCTCGATCGAGCTCGTGCACCGCGCGAAGGCGGCAGGCTACGACGCCCTCCACATCACGGTCGACACCCCCGTCGCCGGCGCGCGGCACCGCGACCGCCGCAACGGCATGCAGTTCCCCCCGAGGCTGACGCCGACGGCGATCCTCGACGCGGCGCCGAAGGTCGAGTGGTGGTGGTCGTTCCTCACGGGCGCGCCCATCGAGTTCGCCGCGATCTCGGAGTGGGACGGCACGGTCGCCGAGCTGCTCGACGCCATGTTCGACCCGTCGGTCGACTACGAGGCGCTCGCGGAGGTGCGCGCCGCGTGGGACGGCCCCATCGTCGTCAAGGGCGTGCAGTCGCTCGCCGACGCGAAGCGCCTCGCCGACCTCGGCGTCGACGCCATCACCCTCTCCAACCACGGCGGCCGCCAGCTCGACCGCGCGCCCGTGCCGTTCCTGCTGCTGCCGGAGGTCGCCCGCGAGGTCGGAGGCGACCTGGAGGTGCACCTCGACACCGGCATCATGTCGGGCACCGACATCGTGGCCGCCGTCGCCCTCGGCGCCCGCTCCACGATGGTGGGCCGCGCCTACCTGTACGGCCTCATGGCGGGCGGGCAGGCGGGCGTGAACCGTGCGCTCGCGATCCTCACGGGCGAGATCGCCCGCACGATGCGCCTGCTCGGCGTCGGCGCCCTCGAGGAGCTCGGCCCGCAGCACGTCACGCAGCTCGAGCGGCTGCGGCCCCGCCGCTGAGCGAGCACGACGCACGAGGGCCCGCGACCAGGTGGTCGCGGGCCCTCGTGCGTGACGCTCGGATCAGTCGTCGATCGACACGACCGCCAGGTCGTCGGCGAGCTCGACGTCGACGTCCTGGTCGCCGCCCAGGTCGACCTGCACGTCGAACGCGTGGCTGTCGTCGTCCTCGGTCTCGATCGACTCGACGGTGCCGCCACCGGCCGCCGCGATCGCCGCGTCGACGATGTCGGCGATGCGCGACGTGTCGAGCACCGCGTCGCTCGTGCGGTCGTCGTCGTCCTCGCGGACGACGGGCTCGCCGCTCATCGGCACGCGCACGTCGACCTCGGTGCCGTCGGAGAGGCGCACGTCGACGCTCCAGCCGTCGCGCTCGACCTCGACGGCC
>NZ_CEEDMM010000027.1:0-34882 GCF_979255995.1 Agrococcus sp. AC640b | reverse complement strand
CGCCAGGACCGCCCGCTGGCCCGACCCCGAGCCCCAGCGTGCGCTGCGCCAACTTCCCCACGCAGACGGCTGCGCAGACCTGGTGGAACTACTGGCGCACCCAGGGATACAGCAACCCCGGTGGGCTCGATGGCGACGGCGACTACCGCGTGTGCGAGTCGCTGCCCGGTTGACGTAGCCGCAGCCGGCGCCGACGGGGATGATGGAGGCATGCGCGTCCTCATCACCGGCGGTGCCGGCTTCGTCGGATCCCAGCTCGCCCACCGCATCCTCGGCGAGGAGGCGCCCATCGGCGCCATCGAGTCGCTCACGCTGCTCGACATCGTCGAGCCGCGCCCCGAGCTGCTCGCCGACGACCGCGTGACCGCGCTCGTCGGGCCGATCGGCGAGCGGCTCGGCGACCTCGGCTCCCTCGACCTCGTCTTCCACCTCGCGGGCGTCGTCTCGGGTGCTGCCGAGGCCGACCTCGACCTGGGCATGCAGACGAACGTCGACGACACGCGCGCGCTGCTCGACCACCTGCGCGCCGCGACCGAGGCGGGCGCGGCGCCTGCGACCTTCGTGTTCACGAGCTCGCTCGCCGTCTTCGGCGACGACCCGCACCTGGGCCAGCCCGACGTCATCGGCGACGACAGCCTGCCGCGACCGCAGTCGAGCTACGGCGCGCAGAAGTACATCGCAGAGCTGCTCGTCGCCGACTACGGCCGCCGCGGCCTCGTGCACGCCCGCACCGTGCGCCTGCAGACCGTCGCCGTGCGACCCGGTGCGCCGAACGCCGCCGCGTCGTCGTTCGTCTCGGGCATCGTGCGCGAGCCCGTCGCCGGCGTCCGCGCCACGCTGCCCGTGCCGCCCGAGACGCCCATCAGCCTCTCGTCGCCCGTGAAGACGGTGGATGCGCTCGTGCGCGCCGCGTCGGCCAGCGCCGAGGAGTGGGGCAGCCCGACGGCCGTCATCCTGCCCGGGCTCTCCACGACGCCGTCGGCGATGCTCACGACGCTCGATCGCGTCTCCGGGCAGCCGCTGTCCGACCTCGTCGACGTGGCGATCGACCCGGCGATCGAGGCGATCGTCGCATCCTGGCCCGGCGCGTTCGACCCGCAGCGCGCACTCGCGCTGGGCATCTCGGCACCCGCGTCGGTGGACGAGGTGGTGCGGGAGTACCTCGAGCTCGTGGGGATGCCGGTCGTCGGCTGAGCCCCGGAGCCCAGACACCGTTCGCGCGCCGCGCCGATGAGCGTCTGCAGGAACGACACGCGGCCGAGCTGATCGTCACGCTCGTACTGCGTCGCGACGGGCACGTGCTTCGCATCCGCAGAGGTCGAGAGGGTCGGCGGGTGCCGCGGGGCGGTGGGTGCGGCCCCTTTCGAGGCTCGCTTCGCTCGCACCTCAAGGAGCGGTTGGGAAGACGGCGCCTGGGGTTGGGGGCCGCGCCAGCATCCACCCAGCCGGTGCCTGGCAGCATCGAGCCATGATCATCTGGCAGCGCTGGGGCATCGTCGCGATCCTCACCATCCCGCTCGCACTGCTCATCGGGCTCGCAGGCCTCGCACCGTTGCTGTTCGGCCCGAACCCCACGAACACGCAGCAGACGTTCGCGATGGGCATCGGCATCCTCGTCGCCGCGGCCGCGCTGTGGGCGTTCGTGCACTTCCTCGTCGGCACGGTCATCGACAAGCCGGTGCAGCCGATGATCCAGCAGCAGCTGCAGCAGCCGATCGTCGACGCGCAGGGTCGCGAGCAGTGGTTCCAGTGGGTGCCTGCCCACGACCCGCGCACGGGCCAGCCCATCCTCCAGCGGCCGCGGTCGACGCTGTTCTTCATCCCCATGCGCATCTGGCCGTACATCTTCGGCGCGATCGGCGCCATCGTGCTCGTGCTCGGCATCGCAGGGCTCGTCGCCGGCGACTGAGCGCGAGCACGCGCCACGCGGACATGCCGCAGCCCCTGCGCTGTCGCGAGACGCAGGGGCTGCGGGGCTGGATGGACGCGGTGACCGCGAGGTCCTAGTCGACCAGGATCGCCAGGATCTCGTCGACGCTCGACGCCGTGCGGATGCGCTCGACGGCCGCCTCGTCGGTGAGGCGCTCGGCGATCGCGCTGAGGATGGGCAGGTGCTCGCCGTCGCGGCCTGCGATGCCGAACAGCACGTACGCCGTCTCGCCATCGAAGTCGACGCCGTCCGGCACCTGCACGACCGAGACGCCCGACCGCAGGATGTCGGCCTCCGACCCGCTCGTGCCGTGCGGGATCGCCACGTGGTTGCCGACGTACACCGACATCTGCCGGTCGCGCTCGTGCATCGAGACGACGTATGCGTCGGTCACGTAGCCCTCGCGGACGAGGATCGCGCCGGCCGCCTCGATCGCGTCGGCCTTCGACGCGTACGAGGCGCCCAAGGTCACGTTCGCGGCAGCGAGCACGCCGTCGGCCCGCAGCTCCGACGCGGACGCCGAGCCCGACGCCTCCGAGGAGCCCGAGCCGGCTGCCGCGGCGGCGGCAGCGCCAGGCGCTGCAGCCGACGACGACGCCGGCCCGCTCGCGACGGTCGCAGGAGCGCGCTCGAGCAGGTCGACGATCTCGTCGTACTGCTCGGCGTGCATGAAGTTCGTGATCGTCATGAACCGCTTCGTGCCGTCGTCGTGCAGCTGTCGCGCACGACCCACGAGCTGCGTGTGGGTGACGACGAGGTCGGCGTCGGCGGGGATCTCCTCGATCTTCGCGTTGCTCACGTCGACGTCGAGCATGCGCTTGCGCACCTTCGACTTCAGGATCGACGCGCCCATCGCGCTCGAGCCCATCCCTGCGTCGCACGCGACGACGACCTTGCGGATGCGGCCGGGCGCGCCCGCGTCGAGCGCAGCCGCATTGTGGCGTGCGCGATCGGCCTCGCTGCCGTCCTCGAGGTCGACGCTGTCGTCGGCCTTGCGCCGCTCGCCGCGCAGCAGCGCCCATCCGATGACGAACGACACCGCCATGCCGCCGAAGAACCCGGCCAGGTTGCCGAGGATCGCCCCAGCGGGCGACAGCGCCATCATCGCGAAGAAGCTGCCCGGCGACGGGGTCGCGACCGTGCCGCCGCCGAGCAGCTGCAGCAGGAACAGCGACGTCGCCATGCCGCCCATCGTCGCGAACACGAGCTTCGGCTTCATGAGGATGAAGGGGAAGTACACCTCGCCGATGCCGCCGACGCCGGCGATGAGCGCAGCCATCGGAGCCGTGCGCTTCGCCATGCCGACGCCGAAGATGCTGATCGCGAGCAGCGTGCCCACCGACGGCCCGGGGTTCGCGTCCACGAGGAACAGGATCGAACGCCCCTGCTCGGCGACCTGCTCGATGCCGAGCGGCCCCATGATGCCGTGGTTGATCGCGTTGTTGAGGAACAGCACCTGCGCGGGGGCGACGAGGATCGACACGAGCGGCAGCAGGCCGAGGTCGAGGATCCAGTCGACGCCCGCCGACAGCGCGGTGAGCACGACTCCGAAGACCGGGCCGATGCCGAGGTAGCCGGCGATGGCGAGCAGCAGGCCGAGGATGCCCATCGAGAAGTTGCTGATGAGCATCTCGAAGCCGGGCTTCACCTTGCCGTCGAACAGACGGTCGACCTGCTTCATGAGCCACGCTGCGAGCGGGCCCATGACCATCGCGCCGATGAGCATCGTCACGTCGGCGCCGACGACGACGCCCATCGTGGCGAGCACGCCGATCGCGCCGCCGCGGGCGCCGTGCACCATCGCGCCGCCCGTGAAGCCGATGAGCATCGGCAGCGCGTACGTCATGATCGGGCTGACGAGCTCGGCGAGGCTCTCGTTCGGGAACCATCCGGTCGGGATGAACAGGGCCGTCAGCAGCCCCCACGCCACGAACGCGCCGAGGTTCGGCATGACCATGCCGCTCAGGAAGTTGCCGAAGCGCTGGATGCGCACGAGCGCGTCCCTGCGGCGCGGGGAGCCGGAGCGGTCGTCGGTCACGGGAGGAGCACGCTTCGTCGCATCGTCCATGTGCTGTCCTTCGTCGTGGTGGCCCGCCGCGTCACCGCGACTTGCCGCCGGTGATGTTGATGGTGGTGCCGGTGATGTAGCTGGAGCGGTCGGAGACGAGGTAGCCGACGAGGTCGGCGACCTCGTCGTGCTCGCCGACGCGGCCGAGGGGGATGGTGCGGGCGTAGGCGGCGTCGATGGCCTCGAGCTCGTCGACCTCCATGCCGCGCGTGTACGCGAGCGCGCGGTAGTTCTCGTCGTTGTTCATGTTCGTGCGCTTGTTGATGCCGGGTGCGATGCCGACGACGCGGATGCCATGCGGGCCGAGCTCCTTCGCCCACGAGCGCGTGAAGCCGTTGAGCGCCGCCTTCGTCGCCGAGTAGATGCTCTGGCCCTTCGAGCCCTCGACGCCCGCCTCCGAGGAGATGTTGACGATGACGCCACCACCAGCCTCGACCATGCGACGGGCGACGGCCTGCGCGCAGAGGAACGGGCCCTTCTGGTTCACGGCCGTGATGAAGTCGAAGTCGGCCTCCGTCGCCTCGTAGCCCGGCTGCTCGCCGCGCACGTCGACGAGCAGTCGGGGCCGGTTGACGCCCGCGTTGTTGACGAGCGCGTCGATGCGGCCGTGCGCTGCGACGGTCTCCGCGACCATGCGCTCGACGCTCGCGGCGTCGGTCGTGTCGCATGCGATCGCCGTCGCTGCGAGCTCGTCGGTGACGTGCTCGGTGCGGAGGTCGGCGACGACGACGGTCGCGCCGTTGCGGGTGAGCGACCTGGCGATCTCGGCGCCGATGCCGGAGGCGCCGCCCGTGACGACGACGACCGTGCCGGCCAGGTCGATCCAGCCGGTGCTCGTGATGGTGGTCATGCGGTTCACTCCAGGTTCGCGTGGTGGCGCCACAGGTCGTGCAGCGGGATGCCGGATCGGTCGACGAGCATGAGGGCGATCGCGTCGCCCAGCAGCAGCAGGCTCTGCTCGAACAGGCTCGTCATGGGTTGGGCGGAGGGGATCTCGCCCGGCAGGCCGAGCTTCGTCTGCACGGGCACGCGCACGAACACGTCGGCGTGCTCGCGCATCGAGCTGCTGGGGTTCGCGCCGACGTGCGCGACCGCGGCGCCGTGCTGCTTCGCCTTGCCGGCGATCGCGAGCGGGAAGAGGCTCTCGCCGCTGCCCGAGCCGACGACGAGCAGGTCGGCGTCCGTGATCGCGGGCTCCGTGATCTGGCCGACGACGACCGTGTCGATGCCCAGGTGCGCGAGGCGCTTCGCGACGCCCTCGAGCGCGAGCTTCACCCGGCCGACGCCGACGAAGAACACGCGGTCGGCGGCGACGATCGCCTCGACGAGCGCATCCACCTGCGCGGGGTCGATGCCTGCCATCGCGCCGCGGATCTCGTCGACGATGCTCGACTGCGCGTCGACGAACCTCATCGCGTGCCCCCGCCTGCCGCGACGCACTCGTCGAGGCGAGCGCGGTTCTCGGCGAGCGTGCCGTCCTTCGAGAACAGGCTCGTGCTGCCGAGCACGAGGCTCGTCGCACCTGCGCGCACGAGGTTCGGCACGGTCGCGAACGACACGCGCCCGTCGACCTGCACGTCGACGTCGAGGCCCTCGTCGTCGATGCGGCGCCGCAGACGCGAGACCTTCTCGGCGGCGTACGGCACCTGCTGCTCGGATGCGTTCGTCGCGTAGCCGGGGTTGATGAGCATGAGGCACACGGAGTCGACGAGCGGCAGCACGAACTCGAGCACCGACAGCGACGTCGCGGGGTTGAGCGCCACGCCGACCTTCGCACCCGACGCACGAGCGAGTCCGATGAGACGGTCGACGTGCAGCGTCGTCTCCACGTGGAACGTCACCGACTCCGCGCCGAGCGCGAGCATCTCGGTGACGAACAGCTCGTTGTCGGTCGTCATGACGTGCGCGTCGAACGGCAGCGACGTCACCTGACGCATGCGGCGGATCGTCTCGAGGCCGAGCGGCATGCTCGGGCTGAACCTGCCGTCGAGCACATCCACGTGCAACGCATCCACCCCTGCGGCCTCGACCTCGGCGATGGAGGGCTCGAGGTTCGCGAGATCCGCGCACATGATCGATGCCGCGTACTGGATGCGTGCCACTGCGTGTCGTCCCGTCGTCGTCGACGCGTCGCCCGGGCGGGACGCGTGCCGATCAGCGACGCTAGGGCGCTCGATAGCGCACGTTCAACGACAGCATTCTGCTCAGGTGTGACAGAATTCGTCGGTGCTCAGCCAGCTGCCCGACCTCGCGTGGCCGACCGTCGCAGACGGCAGCGTCGCAGCAGAGCACGCGGCGAGCAGCATCGCCCACCGCATCGGCGGCCTCGGCGCGACGAGCAAGGCCGAGCTCGTCCGCGAGTCCGGGCTGCCGCGGTCGTCGGTGAGCGCGCACGTCGACTGGCTGCTGCACCGCGGCGTGCTGGCTCGCACGGCGCAGCGCCCGCACGCCGGCCGCGGACGGCCAGCCGAGATGGTCGAGCTCGACGGTGCCGCCGCCCACGTGCTCGCCGTCGAGATGGGTGCGCAGGCGACGACCGCCGCCGTCGTCGACCTGCGCGGGCGGATCCTCGCCAGGCGACGCATGTACCTGCCGACGTCGGGCCCACCTGCTGAGGCGCTCGAGCGTCTCGCGACGTTGCTGCTCGAGCTCTCGAGCGAGGCGGCGGGCGCCGACGAGCACCCGCGCGCGCAGCAGCGGGTCGCGGTCGTCGCCTTCCCCGCGCGCATCGACACGCGCACGCACGCGCCGCTGCGCCCCACGGTGCTGCCGTCGTGGGACGGCCACGACGTCGTCGGCACGCTCGAGCGACTGCTCGGCTGCCGCGTGCTGCTCGAGAACGACTGCGCCGTGCGAGCCATCGCGGAGGCCGGGCTGCTCGGCTCCGATGCGCTCCCACTCCTGTCGGTGCAGGTCGGCACGGGCATCGGCGCGGGCATCGTCGACGGTGCGGGGGAGATCTATCGCGGCGCCAACGGCTCCGCAGGCGACGTCGGGCACATCCCCTGCGCTGCCGGCGGCGACACGCTCTGCGCGTGCGGCTCGCGCGGATGCGTCGAGTCGGTCGCGGCCGTGCCGGCCATGCTCGCCCGGCTGCGCGCCATGGGGATCGCCGACGACGACGCGGGGCTCGAGGGCTCGGACCTGCTCGCGCACCTCGTGCGCACGCAGGATCCCCGTGTCACCCGGGTGGTGCGCGAGAGCGCCGAGATGCTCGGCGAGGTGGTCTCGGCCCTCTGCAACGCGCTCAACCCGCGCCGCGTCGTCATCACGAGCGGCCTGTCGAGCGTCACCCACGACCTGCTCGCCGGGGTGCGCAGCGTCGTGTACTCGAGGGCCCGCGCGCTCGCGACGAAGGACCTCGTCATCGACTACAGCAGCATGGCCGCGGATCTCGGCGTCGCGGGCGCATACCTGCTGGGGCGCCGCCACCTGCTCGAGCCCGACCGACTCAAGACGTTCCGCCTGGCGGAGGTCGCGGACCGGCGCGCCCGAGATGGTGGGCTCCGACGCTAGCCTGCGCGGAGGCGCACATCCGGCGGCTCGGGGCGGAGAGCCCTCGCACCGCGGACGCCGGGAGGGGATCGGCGTGGACTGGATGCGGCTCGTGCTCATCGCTGCGTCGACGCTCGTCGTCTCGGCGCTCATCGCGCTCGCGAGCCGGTGGATGCGGCGCCGGCCGACCCCGGCCGTCGGCGGAGGCGTCCGCCTGCCTCGCATCATCGCCGTGCTCGGCTGGCTGCTCGCCGTCGTCGGCGTCGTGCTGGCGCTCGTGGCGTTCACCGACGACGGGGCCGACGACCTGCTCGCCATGCGCATCGCATCCATCGCGATCGTGGGCGTGGGGCTCGCGCTCGTCGTGCTGCACGGCAACTGGCGGCTCGCGGTGCTCGACGATCGCATCGTCATGCGCGACGCGCTGCGACGCGTGCGATGGGTCGTGTTCGACGAGATCGCCTCGTCGAGCCTGCGCACGATGCGTGGGGCGCCGATCCTCGAGGTGCGGGCGGTCGACGGCACGCGCATCGCCGTCAACTGCGCCGCGTTCGACGTACGGCCCCTCATGCAGGCGATCGCGGCCCGTGGCTACGTCGGGCACACCGGTCGGCGGTGGGGGTAGCGCCGGCCGAGGGGCGGGCTCCTCTCGAGGCTCGCTGCGCTCGCATCTGAAGGAGCGGTCGGGGGCAGCGAGCCTCGAACGGAGGCTAGGCCGGGAGGGGCTCCGCGATCGGGTCGGCCGGACCCGGCAGCACCTCGCGCAGCAGGTCGTCGAGCGTGACGACGCCCAGCAGCTCGGCACCCGAGACGACCGTCGCCAGCTGCACGCGCTCGCGGCGCATGCGACCGAGCACGTCGGGCACCGACGCGTCTGCCGTGACCGTGAACGCGTCCCGCGCGAGCGTCGACACCGGCGTGGTCGCCGGCACCGCGAGGGTGTCGCGCACGTGCACGACCCGCGACGTCGCGCCCGCGCCGACGAGCACCCGCAGGTGCCCGGTGCGGGCGGAGGCGGCCTGCACGTCGGCAGCGGTCGCCGACTGCGGCACCGACGTGGGCGTCGCATCCTGGCGCACCACATCCGACACCTGCAGGGTCGTCAGCGCGATCGCCTTCGCGATCGGCTCCGAGTACTGCATCTCGAGCACGCCGGCGGCACGCGAGTGCGCGACGAGCTCGCGGATCGTGTCGACGTCCTGCCCGCCGGCGGCAGCCTTCTCGACCGGCTCCACGCCCGACGCCTTCACGAGCCGGTTCGCGATGTGGTTGATCCACAGCAGGAACGGGCGCAGCGGCCACGTCATGGCGCGGGCGAGGATGCCCGTCGCCTTCGCAGCGGTCTCGGGGTGGGCGATCGCCCACGACTTCGGGGCCATCTCGCCGATCACGAGATGCAGGAACGTCACCACGATGAGCGCGAGCATGAACGCCAGCACGTCGGACAGCCAGAACGGCAGCCCCCACGCCTCGAACACGGGCGACAGGGCGTCGTCGATCGCCGGCTTCGTGATCGCACCCAGCAGGAAGGTGCAGATCGTGATGCCCAGCTGCGCGAAGGCCAGCATGACGGTGAGCTCGTTCACGCCACGCAGCGCTGCGCGGGCGGATGCGCTGCGCGGCGCCTCCTCCTCGAGTCGGTGCCTGCGGGCGGCGAGGAGCGCGAACTCGACGATGACGAAGAACGCGCTCGCGACGATGAGCAGCGTCGTGATCGCCGCGACCAGCCACGGGTTCATCGCTGCACCTCCTCGTCGTGGGCGGGGGCGGCGACGGCATCTGCCGCCTCCGCGTCCGCATCCGCAGCGGCCCGCCCGTGTGCGTCGGCCCGGTCGAGCTCGAGCAGTCGCAGCACGACCTGGCTCGGCACGTGCCGCTCGACCGCCGCGATCTCGATCTCGAGCCAACGGTCGATCTCGATGCCCTCGACGGTCTCGCCAGCCCGCTCGGGCAGGTCGACGCGCACGACGTCGCCCTCGGCGGGCAGGTCGCCGTGGTGGCGGATCGCGACGCCCGCGATGGTCTCGTCGTCGCCCTCGGGGAGGTCGTGGCCGATGAGTCGCTCGACCTCGTCGACGTGCACGTCGCCTGGCAGCACCCATGCGTGGTCGCCACTGGCGGCGAACGCGGTCTCCTCGACGTCGTGCTCGTCGGAGAGCTCGCCCACGACCTCCTCGGTGAGGTCCTCGATCGTGAGGATGCCGTCGAACGAGCCGTGCTCGTCGACGACGCACACCAGCTCGTTGCGGGTGCGCTGCATGCGGTCGAGCGCCTGCGGCAGCAGCATCGTCGCGGGCAGCACCACCGCGTCGCGCATCACCGCGGTGACGGGCGCCGAGTCGGGCGCCTGCGAGCGCAGCACGTCGACGAGCTCGACGACGCCCACGGGGGAGTCGTGGTCGTCGACGACCGGGTAGCGGGTGTGCGCGGTCGCCATGCGTGCGCGCACCTCGCCGATCGTCGCATCCGGCGACACCGAGTCCACGCGCGACCGCGGCACCATCGCATGCTCGACGTCGCGGTGAGGGAAGTCGAGGATGCGGTCGATCATCATCGACAGGTCGGCGGGCAGGTGCCCGCTGACGCGCGACTCCTCGACGATCGCCTCGAGGTCGCGCGCCGTGGCGCTCGCGTCGACGTCCTCGAGGGGCTCGATGCGCAGCAGCCGCAGCAGGGCGTTCGCTGCCACGTCGAAGACGGTGATGAGCCAGCCGAACGCGAGCAGGTAGATGCGCGTGGGGATGGCGAGCGCCCTCGCGAGCGGCTCGGGGTTCGCGATGGCGTAGTTCTTCGGGTACAGCTCGCCGAAGATCATCGTGACGATGGTGGCGAGCACGAGCGCGAGGCTCGTGCCGACGAGCACGCTCACCACCGGGTCGATGCCGACGCCGCCGAGCAGCGTGCCCAGCGACTCGCCGATGAGCGGCTCGGCGACGTAGCCGATGAGCAGGCCGGTGACGGTGATGCCCAGCTGCGCACCCGACAGCATGAAGGAGGTGCGCTTCGTGATCGCCTGCACGCGCTTCGCCTGCACGTCGCCTGCCGCCGCCTTCGCGGCGATGCGCGACCGGTCGACCGACATGTACGCGAACTCCTGCGCGACGAAGAATCCGCAGGCGGCGATGATCGCCGACGTCAGCAGCACGCCCAGCAGCAGCGTGAGCAGCGCCGGGATCATGAACCCTCACCCCCTCGGGTGGCTACCGGGTTCGGGGTGGGTGATCGACCCTCCGAGTCTGGAGAGGGACTTCGCCCCTCCGAGTCGGTGGAGGGACTTCGGCCCTCCGAGTCGGGGGAGGACGTTCGATGGCTCACGGCGCTTCGCTCTCGTGGGTCAGGGAATGGGTCTTGCCATCGTACGAACTCGAGGGCACGTCTCGCACCGATGGCGGCGGTCCCGGCCGGAAGTGATGACGAAGTCATAGGTGGCGGGGGATGCCGGCGTCCTAGGATCTCGGCCGCTTGTGACCCCACATGTGGCCGAGAACCTCACAGATGGGGAGGGAGGAGGGCGTCGAGGCGCTCGCCGACGAGCTCGAGGGCCCGCAGCTGCACATCGGTGAGGATCGACGCGGAGTGCTCGGCCAGCAACGGCGACGCACGCGTGAGGTCGAGGCCGGCGTGCTCGCTCCACAGCGGCCGCAGCACCGGGTCGAGCGACGTGACGAAGTCGTCGACGAACGCCTCGAGCTCGGCATCGGTCGTGGACGCGTCGAGCCGCTCGAAGCTCGACGAGATGCGCGTGAGCTGCGGCAGCACGTCTGGCGCGCTCATCCGCTCGTAGAAGCCGACGAGGTGCGGCATGCCCGCATCGCCCACGAGGTGCGCCAGCAGCACCGTCTGGTCGCGATCGATGCGCGCCATCTCGGCAGAGGACGCGATGCCCGACATCGATCCCAGGAAGCGCGCGAGCTGCGGTGGCATGTCGAGGCGCGCCGCGGTGTCGCGCAGCTGCGCGATCACCTCGCGTCGCGCCGCGATGCGCGCGGCCTGCGCTGCGAGCTCCGCGTCGAGCCGCTCCAGCAGCGCATCCGCATCCGCGTCGGCACCGGCCTCGCCGTCGTCGGCGTCCGACGCGTCGAGCAGCCTCGGCATCTCCTCGAGCGGCACCCCCACGGCTGCGAGGCGGCGGATGCGCAGCACCCGCACGAGGTCGTGCACGCCATAGCGGCGGTAGCCGTTCGCGCCGCGCTCGGGCTCCGGCAGGATGCCGACCTGGTGGTAGTGCCGCAGCGTGCGCACCGTGACGCCGGCGAGCGACGCGAGCTCAGTGCTCAGCATCCGCATCCACCACCTTCGCCGTCGACCTCGTGGCGAGCGGGGCGTCGGCGGCCGCCGCGCCAGCCGGCTCGAGTCTACGAAGCGACCTCGCGAGGAGCGCGAGCACGAACGCCACCGCCCACACGCCCAGCAGCGTGAGCGCCGCCACCTGCTGGCTCGCGAACTCGGTGAGGACGCCGACGAGCATGATGCCGACCGACGGCGCGACCGTCATCATCGCGTTCTGCGTGCCCATGATGCGGCCGCGCATCGCCTCGGGGATGCGCTCGATCATGAGCACGCCGATCAGCGCGCCGAACAGTCCGCTCGCGAGCCCGATGACGAACGCTCCCGCGAGCACGACCCACACCGACGCGAGGGTCGCGATCGTCGCGATGCCCGCCGTCGTGCCGACGAGGCCGACGACGAACCACGCCCGTCGTGGCCCCCGCGTGCCCGCGAAGGCGTAGACGCCGCTGCCCAGCAGCGTGCCGGCGGCGAGCGCGCTCAGCACGAAGCCGAGCAGGCCCGGCTGCCCCTCCTGCGTGAAGAACACCGGCAGCACGAGTCCCTGCATCGCCGCGAGCACGAGCACCGATGCCATGCCCAGCAGCGTGACCGCGACGAGGAAGGGGGTGCGCAGCAGCACCCGCCATCCGTCGCGCAGCTGCGACCACGCCGTGCTCGGCGACGCCGCAGCGGAGGCGTCGTGCGGGAGCGCGCCCACGGCGCGCGGCAGCAGCAGCGTGACGAGCGCCGCGGCGAGCGACGTGCCCGCCGTGATCCACAGCACCGTCGAGCCGTCGAAGAGCACCATGAGCGTGCCCGCAGCGGCAGGGCCGAGCAGCATCGCGATGGCGCCGAGGCTCTCGCGCAGCCCCATGAGCCGCTCCGCGCCGAGGCTGCCGTGCCGCACGATGGCGGGCAGCAACGCCTCCCTGGCCGTCATGCCTGGGATGTCGCCCAGCGAGCCGACGATGCCGAGCACCACGAACCATCCGAGGCTCAGGCCGGTGACCATGTCGACGATGGGCAGCGCCGCGATCGACGCCGCCGAGATGAGGTCGGTGACGACCGACGAGGTGCGGCGGTCGATGCGGTCGATGACGACGCCCATGAGGAGGCCGGCGAGCACCGCCGGGATCGCCGTGGCCGCGGCGACCGTGCCCGCGCCGAGGGCGCTGCCGGTGGTCTGCAGCACGATGAGCGGCACGGCGATCGCCGCGACGGAGTTGCCCAGCAGAGAGAGCAGGTACGACGCGAGGTACGCGATGGGGACGAGGTGCATGCTGCCAGCACAGACCATGACGTCGCGTCGGGGTCAAGCCACGTGCATGCGGCAGGCGTCTAGGCTCGGCGGCAACCGATCGCGGGAGCTCGCATGACCACCATCGTGTCCACCCTGTTCATCTCGCTCGACGGCGTCGCCGAGATCGACCCCGCCTGGCACTTCCCCTACTTCGACGAGGCCGTGGGCGCCGCGGTGGGCGAGGACTACGCGGGCGTCGACGCGCTCATCCTCGGCCGCGTCACCTACGAGTCGTTCGCAGGCGCGTGGCCGGACCGCGAGGCGGCGGGCGGCGAGGATGCAGGCTTCGCGAAGCAGCTCGGCGACCTGCGCAAGGTCGTCGCGACCCGCGGCGTCGAGGAGCTGGGGTGGCGCAACGTGGAGCGCACCGGCGACGTCGTCGCTGCAGCGAAGGCGCTGCGCGACGAGGGAGTCGGCACGGTGCTCGTCGCCGGGTCGATCCAGATCGTCCGCGCGCTCCTCGCAGGTGGCCAGCTCGACGAGCTGCGGCTGCTCGTGCATCCCGTCGCCGCCCGTGCAGGCGAGCGCCTGTTCGACGAGACGGGCGTCATGCAGCACTTCGAGCTCGTCTCGGCCGAGGCGCTGCCCACCGGCATGCTCCGCACCATCTACCGCGTCGCGCCCGGCCCGACGGCAGGCGGCGAGACGCCCGCGTCGTACGACGACGCGAAGGAGCACCTGCCGGACGCCGAGCGGGCCAGCGCCGACCGCCGCTCCGGGGACTTCGGCGTCGACCCCGGATGAGCGATCGCGCCTGATCGGCGCTGCACGGCCCGCCGATGCGTGCCGCGCAGCGGCGGCGTCAGTCGTCCTCGATCGTGTACGCACCCGAGTCGTCGACGAACAGCGCCGTCTGCCCGGGCAGCGCCTCGCGCGTGAAGCGCTCGACCCACGGGAATCGCGCGACGAACGAGCCGACCGACCACACCTCGTGGTTCGCGGCGTCGTCCATGTACGCATCCGACTCGAGCCCCGTCACCGACTGCAGGTCGGCGCCCGTGAACGTGACCCAGCGGGGCGGATGCTCCGCGTGCAGCCTCGACAGGAACACGGGCGCGTTGCGGGCGACCCCGCCGCCGGCGACGGTGCTGTCGCGGGTGACGTCGAGCAGCGCGTCGACCGAGCCGGCCTCGGCGACGAGCGCCTCCCAGTCGTGCTCGGACGCGAACGTCGCCTCTGCATCCGTCAGCAGCCGCAGCGTACGCACGTGCCCGACCACGGCCCCGTCGGCCGAGCGCACCTCGTCGAACGAGGCGCCCCAGCGCGACCCGGTGGCCATGATCGCCGAGATGCGCGTCTCGAGCAGGAACGGCCTGCTGCTGCGCCACGGGCTGCCGACGGGCGGCACGCGACGGTTCGTCGCGATGTCGTCGCACACGATGCCGAGCGCGACCGTCGCCGCACCCTGCTGCCCCTCGACCACCTCGACGGCCAGCTCGACACGCTCGCCGGAGTCGGTCGGCAGCAACGAGGCACCCGACGTCATGATCGTGATCGGCCCGTCGGCCGGCCGCTTCTCGACGACGGCGACCGCGCCGCCGATCCTGTCTGCGTGCACCATCGGCTCCACGCCCAAGGCGTCGAAGACGTGCGTGGGGAAGGACGGATCGCGGTCGGTCATGCGCCCAGTCTCGTCGACCTCCATGCACGTACCCAGGGAGCGTGCACGGTCGGATGGCACGTTGGGCGCATGTCGACGACCCTGCGCGCCCGCTCCGTCGTCGCCGTCGCGCTCGCGGCGATGCTGACGGGGTGCTCCGCGACGTCGGGGGCGAGGCCCGACCCCGGCGAGCCGTTGGGCGTCGCAGTCGACGGCGTGCTGCTCGAGCAGCCGACGTGCTCGCGGTTCGTCGACAGCGACTGGCGCACCTCCATCCACGTCGGCGCCGACGGCTTCGCAGCGATCCTCGCCAACGTCGGCTCCGGCTACGCCCTCGAGGAGGCCGCGCACGACGGCACCGCCTCCTCCCTCGACCCTGAGGCGGATGCCGTGGTCGCCACCGTCGATGGCGACCGGGTCGCGTTCGAGGTCGACCTCGTCGACCCCGCAGGCCAGTCCGTGCGCGTCGTCGTCGACGGCACGTGCGCGCCGTACCAGCCGTAGCCGCCGGACGGCCGTCGAGCGGCAGGGGCAGGGCTCGGGTCGGCGGCGGCGCTCGCCGTCGCCCGACGCGGGGTCGGCGCGGGGGCCAGCGTGCGCGTCAGCCGAACCATCTCGACCCCGCCTCCGCGCACGGCGTCGCGTGCCGCGACCGACGCGATCGGGCGGCATGAGGAGGGCGCCGGCGGCTCGTCACCCGCATCGGTGCATGCACCCCGGATCGCACTCCTGCTGCGGATGTGGGCAACCCGACGCCTCGATCGCTCCGAATGAACCTGAGAAGCCCTCATCGAAGCCGTTCGAAATCGAAGGAAAATTCTCCGTGACGAATCGCGAGGTGGCGACGTCTCACTCTCGAAGGACCTAGACCAGGAACGAAAGGAGCCATCATGGCTACCACCCCCACCCCCAACACCGCAGCCGCCGCAGCCGGCACGGGCGCCGTCACGGGCACGACCACGGTCGTCGACCCGGTCGTCGCGAAGATCGCAGGCATCGCGGCACGCGAGGTGCGCGGCGTGCACGACCTCGGTGGCGGCGCCGCTCGCCTCGTGGGCAACGTTCGCGACGCCATCGGCCAGCGCGACCAGGGCCAGGGCATCAAGGTCGAGGTCGGCGAGACGCAGGTCGCAGCCGACGTGACGATCGTCGTCGAGTACCCCGAGCAGCTCCAGGTCGTCGCCGAGGACGTGCGCCGCGCCGTGGGTCGTGCCATCACCGAGCTCGTGGGCATGGAGATCGCCGAGATCAACGTGACCGTGACCGACGTGTTCATCCCCGGCCAGGACGACGATGACGCAGAGGAGTCGCGAGTCGCATGAACGGCTACACCCTCGGCGCACTCGCCGGCCTGATCCTCGCCTTCTTCGGACTCGCGTTCGGCCTCGGCGGATTCCTCATCGCCCTGCTCCTCGGAGCGGTCGGCGCCGTCATCGGCGGCATCGTCACCGGGCGACTCAACCTCCGAGCGGCCGTGGACGCGGCACAGGGGCGGAGCCGAGGATGACCATCCCCGGCCGCGTCTCCATCGAGCCGCGCGCCATCCGGGCGATCGTCGAGGCGGCCACGGCCGACACCTTCCGCACCACGCCGAAGAGCGTGCGCGCGAAGGTCCACGCAGACCGTGGCCGCCTCGAGATCGACATCGCGACGCCGTACGGCGGCTCCGAGCCCGTGCTCGGCGCCGCCGCCAGCGGCCGCGACGCCGTCGCCGCCAGATCGAGCGAGATCACCGGCGCACGATTCGACCGGGTGCGCGTGCGCATCACCGGACTCACCGACCATGACGATCGAAGGAGGGTCGCATGAGCTGGATGCGACGCTACGAGCGTCGTGAGCTGCATCGCTCACGGTCGCTCACGTCCTCCATCGCACTCGCCATCACGGCGCTCGTGCTCGTCGCAGGCGCCCTCGTGGCGATCCTCGACCCGCTCGGGCTGCTGCCCACCGGCATCACGGGCGAGGGCGTGCACACGTTCCTCACCTCCGCAGGGGCCGCGAGCATCGCGACCGGCGCCGGCGTCGCCGTCGTCGGCATCGTGTGGCTCGTGCTGGGACTCTCCAGCGGACGCCGCAGCCGCCGAGCGCTCGAGCGTGACGGCGTCGTCGTGATCGTCGACGACTCCACCCTCGCGAGCGCCATCTCCGGCACCGCCGCCCGTGCGGCGCGCGTCGGACCCGGCGCAGCACGCACCGTGCTCGGCCGACGCCGCGCGCAGACCGTGCTGCAGTCCGAGGCCGGCTTCGACGCCGACCTCGACGCCGCCAGAGCGGCAGCGACGACGACCATCGATGCGCTGCAGCCCCGCAAGGGCCTGCACGCCGACGTGAAGGCAGGAGCAGCATGACCACCACGAACCGCGGCTGGAACCGCATCGCGCTCGTGATCGTCGGCATCGGCTGGATCGCCGCCGGCGGCGTGCTCATCGCCAGGCAGATCTGGCCCGAGCAGGCATCCCAGCTGTGGAGCGCCGCGCCGCAGGCCGTCGCAGACGGCTGGGAGGCGCTCACCGCGCAGCTCGGCCTCTCGCTCGGCGGCCTCGACCCGGCAGCCCTGTGGACGGTCGCGCTCGCGATCGCCGCAGCCGTCGCCCTCGTCTGGGCCATCGTGCACGCCGCGACCCGCGGCAAGGGCCGCACCTCCGACGCCGTCGTCGACGACGACATCGTCATCGAGGCCGGCCTCGTGCAGGACGTCTACCGTCAGGCGCTGGGCACGCACCCCGACGTGTTGAAGGTGCACGTGTCGGCATGGCGGCACAAGGGCGGCAACGCCTGGCGCGCCGCGGTCGACGTGCGACAGCACGCTCGGCTCGACGAGGTCGCCGACCGCGCCGCGAAGGCCGCAGCGACCACTCGCGAGCGCATCGGCATCGACGCTCCCGTCGTCGTGCACCTCACGAGCGGCGTCCGCTCGTCGATGGCGAAGACCGCTCGCGCGGCCTGAGCCACCACAGCCACACCCCGACGGCATCGGCGCCCGCCGACGCCACGCATCACCACACGAAGGAGGAGTCATGGGACTCGGAGACAAGATCAGCAACAAGGCGGAGGAGCTCGGCGGCAAGGCGAAGGAGGCCGTCGGCAACGCGACCGACAACGACCGCCTCGCAGCCGAGGGCCAGAAGGACCAGGCAGCCGCGAAGGCCAAGCAGGCAGGCGAGCACGTCAAGGACGCCGCGAAGGACGTCTTCGGCGACAAGCAGTAACGACCGTTCGCGGTCGCCTGCACGGCCGCGGCGCGAGCCCGGACGGGTCGCGCCGCGGCCGTCGTGCATTCCGCGACCGCCCCCTCACCCCCCAGCCCGACCTCGACGAAGGAGACGCACCATGGGCCGCTACACCCGACGCCCGACCACAGGAGGACGCCGCATCCCCATGCGCGTCGTCGCCGCAGCCGTCGGCGCCGTCCTCGTGCTCGGCAACGGCCTGCTCGTGCTCGGTCCCGTGCTCGGCCTCGTGGGGGCAGCGACCTCCTTCGGCCCCGTGTTCCAGGTGCCCGTCGGGCAGATCGCGATCGCGATCGTCGTCGGGTTCCTCGTCGCGATCGGCTGCGTCGCGCTCGCAGCGATCTCCCGCCCGCGATGGATGTCGTGGACGCTCGCCGTCGCCGCCTGGGTCGCGTCGCTCATCGCCTCGATCTGGCCCATCGTCGTCACCGCCAACGCCGCGGTCGACCGCGCCGGCGACGTCATCCCGTTCATCACCGAGCTCATCCGCAGCGTCGGCTGAGCCATCCATCACGACAGACAAGGAAGACCCCTCATGCGCAACACGATCCTGCTGGTCGGCGGCGTCGCCGTCGTCGGCTACATCCTCGGCACGCGTGCCAACCGCCCCACGATCCAGTCCCGCGAGTCGGTGCGCCACCAGCTCGTGCGCCTGTGGTCGGACCCGAAGGCCGTCAAGCGTCGCGAGCGGCAGGCGAAGCAGCTGCGCAAGGACGCGGAGCAGACGGGCAAGCGCCTCGCGAAGGCAGCCCGCACGCGCGCGAAGCAGCTCGCGCGCTGACGATCCCCGCCACGAGGCGGATCCCCGCACGACCCCGCCGACCAGGCGGACCCCGAAGGCCCCGCCCACACGGCGGATCGCAGCACACCCCACGAGAGGACATCACCATGGCTGACCCCACCATCCGCGACACCGCAGACGACGCGATCGCGCGCACGCGCGAGACCGCGAAGGCCGCCGCACGAGAGGTCTCGGACGCCGTCGACGAGCTCCGCGAGCAGTCGTCGCTCACGGGCGTCGCCCGCTCGGCCGGGCGCCGCATCCGTCGCCTCCGCGACGAGCAGCCCATCGCGTTCGCCGCCGTGGTCGCGGTCACCGCGATCGTGCTCGCAGGCGCCTTCGCTCGCGCGCAGCGCTGAGCCCGCACGGCGGCGACGCGCATCCTCGGATGCGCGTCGTCGTCTCGGACGTGCCGCGGACTGCGTCGCACGCATCCGTCACCTGCGCAACGGGCAGCGCCCGACGCGCGTGCGCGTGACGCTGGAGGGACCACGACGAGAGGAACGGGCGATGGCGAAGACCGAGCTCGAGCAGGTGCAGGACATGCTGGGGGACTTCCGGTTCGGGATGCTCACGACGCGCGACGAGCAGGGCATGCTGCAGGCGCACCCCATGACGGTGCAGGAGCGCGAGTTCGACGGCGACCTGTGGTTCATCGTCGGTGGCGACGCCCCCGCGGTGCGGCACATCGGCGTCGACCCGGCCGTGGGCGTCTCGTTCAGCGGCGACTCCGAGTGGCTGTCGATCGCGGGCACCGCAGCGATCGTCGACGACCCCGAGCGACTGCGCGAGTACTGGAACCCGTTCGTCGAGGCATGGTTCCCCGAGGGGCCGGAGGACTCGAAGGCGACGCTGCTGAAGGTCACCGCGTCGAGCGCGCAGTACTGGGACAGCCCCGGCCGTCTCGCGACGCTCGTGAGCCTCGTGACCTCGAAGGTCACCGGTGAGCCCAAGGGTGGCGAGAGCGGCACCGTGCAGCTCGACTGAGTCGCGAGCCGGGTGACCACGAGGCGCGCGCGAGCCGCCTCGATAGGCTGGCGGGCGTGCTCGGCGACTGGACGCGGGCACGCCCAGCACGGCAGGTAGAGGTTGCGATGGCAGACGAGCATGCGGGCTGCGGCTGCGGCTGCGGCACTCCCTCGCGCGGCACGTTCGCGACCATCGGCACCAGGCCGGAGCCCCTGGCACCTGCGCCGACCGGAACCCATGCCATCGAGCAGGCGCGCATCCCCGCCGGCACGTTCGTCATGGGAGACGCCTCCGGGGATCGCAATCCGGACGATGGCGAGACGCCCCTGCATCACGTGACCCTCGACGCGTTCTCGATCGACGTCACCACGGTCACGAACGACGCGTTCGCCGCATTCGTCGAGGCGACCGGCTACCGCACCGAGGCGGAGTCGTTCGGGTACTCCGCGGTGTTCCACCTCGCCGTCGATGCCCCGGCGGACGACATCCTCGGCACCCCGCCCCAGACGCCTTGGTGGCGGGGCGTGCGCGGTGCGAGCTGGCGGCACCCCGGCGGTGCCGACTCGTCGATCGACGGCATGGGCGACCACCCCGTCGTGCATGTGAGCCACGGCGACGCCCTCGCCTACTGCGCGTGGGCTGGTCGCCGACTCCCGACCGAGGCCGAGTGGGAGCGCGCGGCTCGCGGTGGACTCGTCGGCACCCGGTATCCGTGGGGCGACGGCGACGTCGACGAGGGTGGCTGGCGAGCCAACATCTTCCAGGGCGAGTTCCCGACGAGGAACTCCGCCGCCGACGGATGGGTGACGACCGCGCGCGTGCGCACGTACGAGCCGAACGGCTTCGGGTTGTGGCAGATGGTCGGCAACGTGTGGGAGTGGTGCGCGGACTGGTTCGACGCCGGCACCTATCGGAGCGCGTCCCGCGCGAACCCCGTCGGGCCCGACCGCGGCGAGACGCGAGTGCTGCGCGGCGGCAGCTACCTGTGCCACCTGTCGTACTGCAACCGCTACCGCAACGCGGCGCGCTCGCAGAACACGCCGGACTCCTCGATGGGCAACGCCGGATTCCGCACGGTGGCGGCGTGAGCCGGCGCGGCCGCTTCCCGGCATCCGTCTACGGACGCGGCTCGGAGCCCGACGCTCGCTTCACGCTCGCGAACGAGCGCACCTTCCTCGCCTGGATCCGCACCGCGCTCGCGCTGCTCGCAGGTGGCGTGGCACTCGAGCTGCTGGGTCTCGACCTGCAGGAGGGGTTGCGGCTCGCGGCGTCGATGGTGCTCATCGCCGCCGGCATCGTCACTCCCGTGCTCGCATGGCTCGGATGGGCGAGCAGCGAGCGTGCGCTGCGGCTGGCGCAGCCGCTGCCTGCCTCGCCGCTCGGCATCGTGCTGGCGATCGCCGTCGCCGCGGCTGGGCTGCTCGTGGTGCTCGCGCTGCTCGTGCCGTGACGCTCTTCGACGCGGGCTTGCAGCCCGAGCGCACCGAGCTCGCCTGGCGGCGCACGGCGCTCGGGCTCGCGGTCGGATCGCTCGTGGCGCTGCGGCTGCTGCCCGCGGCCCTCGGCGACGCGTGGTGGGTGCTCGGCGGCGTCGCGGGCCTCGTCGCGGCCGGCGCGCTGTGGGTCGCCGTCCGTCGCCGGTTCCGTGCCGTGCAGGCGGTGCTCGCCGCCGACGGCGACCGCGGCATGCTGCCGGGCGCCGGCCTGCTCACGGGGGTCGCTGCGCTCGTGCTCGCCGCCGGTGCGGCGGGGCTCGTGGTCGTGCTGCTCGTGGCGCTCGCGTAGGCGGCTCAGGACGTCGACGAGCCGTCGGCCGACTGGAGCGTGCCCTCGCCCGTCGGGTCGACGATCTGCCGCATGGCCTCTGCGGCCGCGGTCCCGTCTCCGTGCGCGATGGCTGCTGCGACCGTACGGTGCAGCGTGACGTCGGCAGGCGCGTGCTCCCAACGGATGACGCTGGTCGGCGTGCGCTCGCGCAGGGCCTCGTCGACGACGGCGCCGAGCCGCGCGAGCATGCCGTTGCGCGCGAGCGACAGCACGATGCCGTGGAACCGGCGGTCGGCGTCGAGGAACGCCTCGCCTGCACGTTGCTCGGTGGCGGCAGCGAGAGCCTCGGCCGCCGCATCGAGCGCTGCCGACTCGTCGTCGGAGCGCAGCGTGGCCGCGAGCCGCGCCGCCTCCGGCTCGATCGCGAGCCGCAGCCCGCGCAGCTCGTGCAGCTGCGCGCCGCGATCGCCAGACTCGAGCCGCCAGCGGATGACCTGCGGATCCAGCAGATCCCAGTCGGTGCGCGGCAGCACCCGCAGCCCGACGCGGCGTCCGGCGCTGAGCATGCCGAGCGACACGAGCACGCGCGTGGTCTCGCGCACGACCGTGCGAGAGGCGCCGGTGCGCGCGACGATCGCATCCACCGTGTCACCGACGCCGGCGACGAGGCGCCCGTCGACGATGTCGCGACCGAGTCGGTCGAGCAGCGGTCGGAAGGAGGCGCCGTCGGAGGCCGCCACCGTCACACCTGCGACACGGGCGACACGACGAGCTCGTCGAAGCGCACGTGGGCGGGGGAGTCGAGCACGAACTGCACCGTGCGCGCGATGTCGTCGGGGGTGAGCATCACGGACCGTGCGGTCGCATCCGGCACGCTCGGGCGGTGCTCGAGGAAGTCGGTCGCGACGTCGCCGGGGCAGAGGTGGCAGGCGCGCACACCCGAGGCGGCCTCCTGCGCGTTGAGCGTGCGGGCGAGCTCCGCGAGCCCCTTCTTGCTGGCGCTGTACGCGACGCCGGCGATGGGGTTGAACGCCCAGGCGGAGTACGAGGAGACGATGACGGCGACGCCGGCGTGCGCGCGCAGCTGCGGCAGGGCTGCGTCGACGACGGACGCGGGGCCGGCGAGGTTCGTCTGCAGGATGGCGTCGAACTCCGCCATCGACTGATCCGACCAGCGACGTCTCGGCGTGTTGAGGCCTGCGGCGAGCACGACCGCGTCGATGCGGCCGTACGCCTCGACGACCGCGTCGCGCGCTGCGGCGACGGCGTCACGGTCCGCGACGTCGAGCGGCACGACGATCGCCTCGCCGCCGGCGGTGCGGATGCCGTCCGCGACCGTCTCGAGCGCCTCGCGTCGCCGGCCGCTCAGCGCGACGCGCCACCCGGCAGCAGCCGCAGCGCGTGCGGATGCCTCACCCATGCCCGATCCCGCGCCCGTGATCCAGGCGACCGTGCTCCGTTGCTCGCTCATCGCGGCTCCTCTCGCGTACGATGACATCAATAGTAGGACTATTGGAGGACAGCATGCTCATCGACTTCGCCGGACAGGTCGTCGTCGTCTCGGGAGGAGCCCGCGGCATCGGCCGCGCGATCGTGGAGCGGTTCGTCGACGAGCACGCGCACGTCGTCGCCCTCGATCTCGCATTCGACGCCGACCCGCTGCCCGAGGGTGCGAGGGCGATCGTGTGCGACGTCACCGACCCCGCATCCGTCCGAGCCGCGATCGACGAGGTCGTCGACAGCCTCGGCCGCATCGACGTGCTCGTGAACAACGCGGGCATCAACGTGGAGGGCACGGTCGAGACCCTCGACCCCGCCCGCTTCAAGGCGGCGTTCGACGTCAACGTGCTCGGCACGTTCCTGCTCGCGCAGGCCGTGATCCCCACGATGAAGGCGGCAGGCAGGGGGCGGATCATCAACGCCGCCTCGTTCGCAGCGATCGTGCCCAGCATCGGCGCCGCAGCCTACGGTGCGTCGAAGGCAGCCGTCGTGCAGCTCACTCGCGTGCTCGCCGGCGAGCTCGGCCCGTGGGACATCACCGTGAACGCGTACGCGCCCGGCATGATCCCGACGGCGATGAACGGCTTCGCCGAGATGCCGGAGGCCGCGCAGTCGCGACTGCTCGACACCCTCACGCTGCGACGGTGGGAGCGTCCGAGCGACGTCGCCGACCTGCTCGTGTTCCTCGCGAGCGACGCCGCCGGCTACATCACGGGCACCCTCGTCGACGTGAGCGGCGGCAAGCTCGCGACGCAGATGCCCTCGCGCGCCTACGAGGGCATCGCCGCCTCCTGAGGCACATGCGAACGGCCGCTCCCGACGCGGGAGCGGCCGATCGCACGTGCGACGGGCGTCAGCCGGGGACGTCCGCCGCGTCGCGCTCCGCGGCAACGGCCCGTCTGCGTGCGACGACGCCGAGCGCGCCCCAGGCCACCGCGCCGACGACGAGCACGAGGAACACGGGGTTCGTGGCGAAGATGGCGAAGGAGCCGTCGGACTGCAGCAGGCCGCGGCGCAGGTTCGCCTCGAGCAACGGGCCGAGCACGAACGCCAGCGCGAGCGGGGCGACCTCGAACCCGAACTTCTTCATCACGTAGCCGAGCACGCCGAACGCGAGCGCGACCCACATGTCGAAGATCGAGCCGTTGATGCTGTACACGCCCACGAGCGTCACGAGCAGCGTCAGCGGGCCGAGCAGTCGCATCGGAGCGCTCAGCAGCCTCGTGAACACGTGGATGAGGGGGATGTTGAGCGCGAGCAGCACCACGTTGCCGATGAGCATCGACACGATGACGCCCCAGAACAGCTCGGGATTCGTCTGCACGAGCTGCGGCCCTGGCGTGATGCCCTGGATCATCAATGCGCCGAAGATGACCGCCATGGTCGTGTTCGCCGGGATGCCCAGGCTCAGCAGCGGGATGAACGACGAGTTCGCCGCCGCGTTGTTCGCCGTCTCCGGTCCGGCGACGCCCTCGATGGCGCCGCGCCCGAACATGCTCGGCGTCCTCGAGACCCGCTTCTCGATGCCGTACGACGCCATGGATGCGATCGTCGCGCCGCCGCCGGGCAGCACGCCCAGCAGGAATCCGACGACCGAGCCGCGTGCGAACGGCCCTGCGGAGCGGCGCAGCTCCGCCCGGTTCGGCAGCACGCGTCCGTAGCGCAGCGACCGCGACGGGTTGCGCCTCGCCTCCTCGATGGTGTGCATGAGCTCGCCGATGCCGAAGAGCCCCATCGCGACGGCCGCGAACTCGATGCCGCCCGCGAGCTCGGGGATGCCGAACGTGAAGCGCGGCGTGCCTGCGATGGGGTCGGTGCCGATCGTCGCGAGCAGCAGGCCGAGCGCAGCGACGACGAGCCCGCGCAGCAGGCCCCCGTTCGCGAGGTAGGCGACGAGCACGATGCCTGTGAGGGCGAGCAGCGCGTACTCGGCCGGGCCGAAGCCGAGCGCGAGCTCTGCGATGGGCGCCGCGAGGAACAGCAGTCCGATGATCGCGATCGTGCCGCCGATGAACGACCCGATCGCCGAGATGCCGAGCGCGACGCCGCCCTGGCCCTTGCGGGCCATCTGGTAGCCGTCGAACGTCGTGACGATCGTCGTCGCCTCGCCAGGGATCTTCAGCAGCACCGACGTGATCGTGCCGCCGTACGCCGAGCCGTAGTAGATGCCGGCGAGCATGATGATCGCCGACTCGGGCGGCATCGCGAACGTGATCGGCAGCAGGAGCGCGATCGTGCCTGCGGAGCCGAGTCCAGGCAGCACGCCGATGAGGTTGCCGACGAGCACGCCGACGACGACGACGAGCAGGTTCTGCCACGTCAGGGCGGTCGTGAGGCCGAGCAGGAAGTCTTCCATGGTGTCCTTGCCTGAGCTGCGTCGAGCGTCGCGGGCGACGGCTCGCTAGCGCGGGGTGGTGACCCCGAGCACGATGAAGAAGAGCACGTAGGCGGCAGCGGTGCCCGCGACGCACGTGATGACGACCGGCAGCCACCGCCTCGCGCCCGCGGCGATCTGGCAGCCCGCGAGGAGCACGACGGAGGCGACGAGGAAGCTCACGTGCTCGAACAGCAGGATGAACGCGACGATCGAGCCGACGACGATCAGCGCGTTCCAGACCTCGGGCCCGAACGCGCCCTCCTTGCCGTCCCTGTTGAAGACGAAGAAGACCACGGCGCTCACGACGAGGGCCGCACCGAGCGTCGCGGGCCACAGACCCGGTCCTGGCCGGTCGAACGTGCCGGTGCCGAAGCCGATCGCCGACACGACCGCGGCGACGCCGACGAGCACGAAGACGGCGGCGCCGATCGGCTTCAGCGCCCGCTGCCTCGGCTGCGGCTCCTCGGCCTCGCTGGGCACGTCGAGGTCATCGGCGTCGCCGACCGGGGCTGCGCCCCGGCCGGGCGCCGCGTCGTCGGTGCTAGCCATCGATGAACCCCAGCTCGACGAACGCCGTGCCGTTCTCGTCGTACTGCTCCTCGAGCGTCGCGATGAGCTCGTCGGTCGGCACGCTCGACGGCTCGGTCGACAGCGTCTCGAGCACGCCCGCCACCGTCTCGGATGCGGCCGCATCCGTGAAGATGCGCTCGAGCTCGGCGGCGGCAGCGTCGTCGATCTCGGCGTTGGCGTAGACGGCCTTGAAGATCGACAGGTCGATGTCGACGTCCTGCTCGATGGCGGTGGGCACGTCGGGGAGGATGTCGAGCGGCTCGGGGCTGAAGACCGCGAGGGCGCGCAGGTCGTCGGACTCGAGGTACTGCAGCGCCTCGCCCGGGTGCACGGCCACCGCGTCGACCTGATCGCCCAGCAGCGCCGTGATGGCAGGAGCGGAGCCGTCGAACGGGATGCCCTCGGCGTCGGCGCCGAGCTCGACGAACGTCTGCGCGACGGCGAGCTGCGTGTAGCTGCCGGTGCCGGAGCTCGCGTACGTGAAGCGCCGGTCGGCGTCGTCGCGCAGGTCGTCGAGGCTCTCCCAGTCGCTCTCGGCGTTGACGAGCAGCAGGATCGGCTCCTCGTTCACGGCGGCGATGCCGCGGAAGTCCGCGGGCTCGAATGCGATGTCCTGGAAGTACGGCATCGACGTGAACGGGCCGTTCGGCAGGTAGATGACCTCGCACGGGTCGGGCTGCTGCGTCGCGACCTCCGTCGCGGCGACCGTGCCGTTGGCCCCCGTCTGGTTCACGACCTCGACGCGGATGCCCTCCTCGGTGCTGACGGCGTCGGCGAGCGCGCGGCCCACGACGTCCGAGCTGCCGCCGGCAGCGTAGGGAACGATCATCGAGATCGTGCTGCAGTCGAGCGCGGCGTCCGCGTCGCCGCCGCCCGCAGACGAGCATCCCGTGGCGAGTCCCGCGACGGCGGCGATCGCCACCGCGGTGCTCAGGGCCTTCTTGCCGGTTCGCGTGTCCATGTGTCACTCCTTCGTGATCCGTGCTGGTGGTGCTGGGTGCGGCTGGTCGCCCGGGCGGCGATCAGCGGAAGGCGGCGGCCCAGGAGGCCGTGTGCAGATCGCTCTCGATGCGCCATCTGGCGATCGTGCGCGAGAGTCGGTCGCGGACCTCGCGGTGCGCGGGGTCGTCCCAGAGGTTGCGCATCTCGTGCGGGTCGGCGTCGAGGTCGAAGAGCTGCCCGTCCTCGTGGTCGACGAACTCGATGTGCTTGAAGCGCTCGTCGCGCACCATCGTCATGAGCGCGGACTTCTGGATGACCATGTCGCGGGCATGCTCCGAGAAGGCGAACTCGCGCCCGTCGAACGCCTCGCCGCGCAGGGCGGGCAGCAGGGAGCGTGCCTCCATCCACTCCGGCGGCTCGAGCTGGGCGAGCTCGAGCACCGTCGGCCCGAGGTCGAACAGCGACGTGAGGCCATCGAAGCGCTGGTCGGCTGCGATGCCGGGGCCTGCGACGATCGCGGGCACGCGCACGCTCGGCTCGTACATCGTCCACTTCTGGATGTGCCCGTGGTCGTTGAGGCAGTCGCCGTGGTCGGAGGTGAAGATGACGACGGTCTCGTCGAGCACGCCGCGGCGCTCGAGGGCGTCGAGGATGGAGCCGACCTGGTCGTCGATCATCGACACGTTCGCCATGTAGTAGCGGCGCTGCCTGTCGACCTGCTCGGGCGTGGGGTGGTCGAGGTGCACGATGCCGTCGTGGTCGACCTCGAGGTTGTCGCGACGGATGTCCTTGACGGCGTAGGGCTGGCTGGCCCGATCCTCCTCGGAGTCGTGCGCCGCGGGCATCGCGATGCCGTCGTAGCGGCCGATGGCCTCCGTCGTCGGGTCGTAGGGCGGGTGCGGCCCTGGGAAGCCGACCTGCAGGAAGAAGGGCTCGTCGCCCGGGTACACGTCGAGCCAGTGGGCGGCGAGGTCGCCGACGAACGTGTCGACGTGCAGCTCGGCGGGGGAGTCCCACTCGAACGCGCCGAGGCGCTCGGCGTAGTCGGGCAGCGCGCGGTACTTCGTCGCACGGTCGGGCTTCACGAGGCCCCGGGCGTGGAAGGCCTTGTCCCACTCGTCGAGGAAGAACGGCAGCGTGGGGTTCGAGCGGTCCTTGTTCTCGACGACGTGGCGCTCGTGGAAGCCGACGCTCGCCGTGTACGGGTACGTGTGCATCTTGCCGACGTTGACGCAGCGGTAGCCGGAGTCGGCCAGGCGCTCGACCCAGGAGTGGTTCCAGGGGTCGTTGTTCTTCAGCACGCCCGTCGTGTGCGGGTACATGCCCGTGAAGAGGCTCGCCCGCGACGGTGCGCACGAGGGCGCCGTCACGTAGGTGCGCGTGAACGTCGTGCCCCGCTGCACCAGCCGGTCGAGGTTCGGGGTGATGGCGTGCTCGTAGCCGAGCGCCGCGATGGTGTCGAACCGCTGCTGGTCGGTGATGATGAAGACGACGTTGGGGCGTGCGCTGGGCATCGATGGGCTGCTCTCTGCTCGTCGGGCGGGGCGCTCCGCGGCGTGCGGGGAGCGGGCCTCGAACGTCGATGCCATCGGATGTCCTCCCTCGGACGCCGCGGTGAGCGGTGCACAGAAGAGCGTCGGAACAACGCTCATCTGCTGGAGGCGAGCATAGGCACGATGCAGCCCATCGCGCAATGGTGCGTGCGTCTAATGCTCATATGTGCGATAGTGAGCGGCATGGTGGACGCACGAAGGCGCGCAGAGACCGTCGGCCGGGCCGTGATGCTCGAGGTGGCCCGCGCGTACTACCTCGAGGATCGGTCGAAGGTGCAGATCGCCGAGGACACGGGTCTCAGTCGATGGCAGGTCGCGCGGGTGCTCGCCGAGGCCCGCGAGCAGGGCCTCGTGACGATCCGGGTGGAGGATGCGCTCGGCGCCGACGAGCTCGCCGACAGGCTCGCTGCCGAGCTCGGCGTCCAGCAGGTCGTGATCGCGACGCCGCGCTCGCAGGAGCGCGACGCCGACGTCGAGGCGGTCGCGCAGGCGCTCGCGGGCTTCCTCGGCGAGGCGGTCCGGCCCGGCGAGACGCTCGCGTTCGGCTGGTCGCGCGTCATCGAGCTCATGCCCGCCAGGCTCCAGCGCCTCCCGCGCTGCGACGTCGTGCAGCTCGCCGGCGCCCTGACGTTCGCGGGAGACCGCGTCGGCTCGGTGGAGGTCATCCGACAGGTCGCGCGCACGGCAGGAGGCATGGCCTACCCCGTCTACGCGCCGCTCGTGGCGCCGAACGGCCACATCGCGGCGTCGCTGCTCGCCTCGCCGGAGATCGCCGACGTCATGGCGCGCTCGGTGCGCGCCGACCATGCCGTCATCGGCATCGGCAACTGGACGCAGGAGGGCTCGACGATCCTGCCGCTGCTGCCCACCGACGTGGTCCGCGCGATCGCGGCCGCGGGCGCGACCGCCGTCATCTCCGGCAGGGTCATGGATGCCGACGGGCGACCGCTGCCGGAGGGCATCGGCGTCGACGACCGGATCGTCGGCCTCGACCTCGCGCAGCTGCGGTCGATCCCGACCATCATCGCCACGTGCGTCGGCGCGCATCGGCCGGGAGCCGTGCGCGCTGCCGTGCGCGCAGGGCTCGTCGACGTGCTCATCGTCGACGAGGGGCTCGGGCGGGCGTTGCTCGGCGAGTGACGCCCGCCGGCCCATAGCAAGCCCCGCCCCGCGCGTCCAGGCGATGCGGGCTGCGGCCGAGGCGGGCACGGTGGAGCCATGCTGTTCCTCGCAGGCGACGACGCCGGACCCTCCGATCCGCTCACCGCCGACCTCACGCCCGTGTTCCAGACGCTGGGCGCGCTGGGGGCGGTCGTCGTCGCGCTCGCGATCGTCGTGCTCGTGGTGCGCTTCATGCGGCTGCGGCGCGGCGAGTCGATCCCGAGGCCCGTCACCGTGGCCGCGGTCGTCGCGGGATCGGTCGGCGTCATCCTGCTCGTCATGAGCGTCGGCGCTGGAGTGGTCGTCTCCTGACGGACTGCGCTGCCCGTCGCCACCTCCGCGGTCTACGGTGATCGCATGGGCTGGGATGCGCTGCGCTTCGAGACGACCATCGGCGTCGACGTCAAGGGCGAGACCTGGTCGTGCGTCGCGATCCCCGGCTCGGCCGACCACTTCGGCACCGGCCGTTCCGTGCGCGTCGACGCGCAGGTCGACGACGTGCCGCTGCCGAACGTCGGCGCGATGCCGACGGGCGCGGGCGGGCACATGGTGTCGATCGGCGCAGCCGTTCGGAAGCGGCTCGGCAAGGGCGTCGGCGACGCCGTGACCGTCGTCGTCTCGCCGCGCTGACGAACGACGGCGGGCTCAGCCCTGCACGTACGGGTCGTCGAGGGGCGTGCCCTGCTCGTACGGCCCGAAGAACAGGTCGGCACCGTCGGCTGCGAGCGTCGTGCCGGTGCCGTGCTGCGTGCCGTCGCGGCCGGCGACGACGGAGGCGACGTCGGCGAAGTGCAGCCGCACCGTCGGGGCGTCCGGATCCGAGAACTCCACGCGCCACCCGTCGCCGACGGGCGTGAGCGACGGCTCCGACAGCTCGACGTTCATCATGCCGTTGTGGCCCTGGAACGTGATGCAGCCGCCGAAGCGCAGGGTGCCGCCCTCGGCGCCGAGCGCGGGGAAGGCGAACCCCTCGGGCGTCTCGAGCGCGCCGTCGTCGAGCAGCACCTCGCCGTCGGACATGCTGCGCACGTACGCGATGAGCGACGACTTGATGCGCCACACGAGGCTGCCCGCAGCTGCAGGAGCGAATGCGGGCGTGGCGGCGGCGTCGGCCGGCGTCGGCTCGGAGTCGGGCATCGACTCAGCGTATCCGCAGGGCCTGAGCGCGACCCATGGGCGCCGAGCGCACCTCGCAGGCGGATGTCGCGGTCAGCTCGCGGGGGCGACCGGCCATGCGATCGTCATCGCGAAGTCGACCAGCGCACGCACGCGAGCCGGCGGATCCACCGCTGCCGACCAGATCACGTCGATGCCCACCGGATCCACCGCGGGCTCGATCTCGCGCAGCACGACGGGGAACCCCTCGTAGCTCGCGGGATTGGTCGGCCGCTGCACGAGGATGCCGTAGCCGATGCCGCGGCCCACGAGCGTGCGCACCGACTCGTACGAGCCGACGCGCTGCCGGACGCGCGGCGTCAGCCCGCGGCCCGCGAAGAGGCTGAGGGTGTGCTCCTTCGACGGCGGCGCGTCGAGCAGGATGAGGTCGCGGTCGACGACGTCCTCGAGGCGGATGCGCTCGCGCGCCGCGAGCGGGTCGTCGGCGGCGAGCAGCACGTGCGCGGGCAGCGCGAAGAGCCTCGCCCGGCGCGGCGTGCCTGGCACGAGACGGTCGTAGACGAACGCGACGTCGACCTCGCCCGACTCGATGCGGCCCACGAGGCCGTCCTGCGTCGTCTCCATCACGTGCAGGTCGACGCGGGGATGCTGCGCTGCGAAGCCGGCGAGCAGCGGCGGCAGCACGGTGGGGGCGAGCGTCGGATAGCAGGCGAGCGTGATGGGGCCGACGAGCTCGCCGCCCGCGCTCGTGAGGGTGATGCCGTGCGCGCGCCTGCGCACCGCGAGCCTCGTGCCGAGCGAGCGTTCGAGCTCGGTGATCGCATCCGAGATCGCCGACGCCGACACGTGCAGCCTGGCGGCCGCGGCAGCGATCGTGCCGTCGTCGGCTGCGGCCACGAGGTACGCGAGCTGCCGCAGCGTGAGGTCGGGGATGGGGGAGTCGGCGCTCATCGCGCGCCCCCTCGCCGATCGGTCGCTCGATGCGGCGATCCGTGCCGTCTCGCCGCATCGAGTGACCCATCGCGGGAATCGAGTGACCGATCGGGATGCATTCCTCGGTTCTACCGCAGAAGCACCCTGCATCTCTCCGCTTTTCACGAAGAAGCGCGGCGCGGAGGATGAGAGCAGCGCGGCGACGGTGCCGCGCGAGGAAGCGAGCGCCACGATGCCGACCCCTCCCGTCGCCGACTGGGTCACGATCCCAGACCTCTACCGCGACCCGTTCCCCATCTACGAGCGCCTCCGCGCCGAGGGCGGCGTGCACTGGGTGCCCGCCGTCGGCCGCTACCTCATCACCACCTACGCAGCGGTCCACGCGACCGAGGTCGACCAGGAGACGTACTCGGCCGACGAGGAGGGGTCGCTGCAGATCCGCGCCATGGGGCACTCGATGCTGCGCCGCGACGACCCCGAGCACTACCCCGAGCGCAAGGCGTGGCAGCCGACCCTGCGCCCGGGCGTCGTCAAGCGCGTCTGGCGAGGCGTGTTCGAGCGCAACGCCGCCCGCTACCTCGACGAGCTGGTCGCGAAGGGGCCGGGCGAGGCCGACCTCATCTGGGACTTCGCAGCCCCGTTCGCCGCCGAGAACCTGCGCGAGATGCTCGGGTTCCACAACGTGCACCAGACCGACATGCAGCGCTGGTCGCAGACCCTCATCGACGCGACCGGCAACTACGCAGACGACCCCGAGGTGTGGGCGAAGGGGCAGCGGTCGTTCGACGAGGTCGACGCGGCGCTCGACGAGATGCTCGCGTGGCACGCGAGGCATCCCGACCAGTCGCTCATCTCGCAGCTCATCCGCATACCCGACTACCGCATGCCGATCGAGCGCATCCGCGCGAACGTGAAGATGACGATCGGCGGTGGCCTCAACGAGCCGCGCGACGCGCTCGGCGTCGCCGCCTGGGCGGTGCTGCGGCATCCCGAGCAGCGCCGCATGATCGAGACGGATGCCGCACCGTGGCCGACGGTGTTCGAGGAGACGATCCGCTGGATCTCGCCCATCGGCCTCTACTCGCGGCAGACGACGCGCGAGGTCGAGCTCGCGGGCGTCACGCTGCCGAAGGGTGCGAGGCTCGGCATCTGCATCCTCTCCGCGAACCGCGACGAGGCCGTCTGGGATCGTGCCGACGCGTTCGACGTGCGCCGTGAGGTCAAGCCGCATCTGGCGTTCTCGAAGGGCGTGCACGTGTGCCTCGGCAGCTGGGCGGCACGCTCGGCCGTCGCCGACGTCGCGCTGCCGATGCTCTTCGAGCGGCTGCGGGGCCTCGACCTCGTGGCCGATCGGCCTGCGGAGGTCGGCGGATGGGTGTTCCGCGGCATGCTGTCGATGCCCGTGACGTGGGATGCGGTGGCCGAGCCCGGCGCCGCGGCGCCCGTCGCGTCGGCAGAAGGCCTCGACGCGGCCCGCGACGCCGCAGCGCCCGCGCTCGCACCCAGCGTCGCGATCGTCGGGTCGGGCCCGGCCGGATGCTTCAGCGCGCAGGCGCTGCGCCGCGCGATGCCGGCGGCGCGGCTCGACGTGCTCGACCGTCTGCCCGTGCCGTACGGGCTCGTGCGCTACGGCGTCGCCGCCGACCACCAGGGCACGAAGGCCGTCGCGAAGCAGTTCGACCGCCTGTTCCTGCACGAGGGCGTGCGCTTCGTCGGCAACGCCGCCGTCGACGCCGACGGGCTCGCAGGCCTGCGCGCCGCGTACGACGTCGTCGTGCTCGCGACGGGGCTCTCTGCCGATGCCGCGCTCACGATCCCCGGTGCCGACCTGCCCGGCGTCGTCGGCGCCGGCCGGCTCACGCGCGCGCTCAACGGTCACCCCGACGAGGCCGACGTGCCAGCGCTCGGCGCCCGCGTCGTCGTCGTCGGGCACGGCAACGTCGCGATGGACGTGGCGAGGCTCGTCGCCCGCGCGCACCACGAGCTCGAGGGCACCGACGTCGACGACGCCGTGCACGCCGCAGTCGCAGGCGCCGTGCGCGAGCTGCACCTCGTGGGCCGCTCCGCACCGGGGGCCGCGCGGTTCGACCCGGTCATGGTGCGTGAGCTCGCACTGCTCGGCGGCGTCGAGCACGTCGTGCACGGCGTGCGCCCTGGCGCCGTCGCCGACGGCAAGGATGCGCGCGTCGACGCCGTGCGCGCGCTCGCGGCGCGCACGGCCGAGGCGGTGGGCGACGTGCGCGTGCGCATGCACTGGTGGTTCGAGGCGACGCCGCTCGCGATCGAGGGTGTCGACGACGTCGCGGGCGTGCGCATCGCGACGCCGGGTGGCGAGCGGGTGCTCGAGGCCGACGCGGTCGTCACCGCCATCGGCTTCGCCGCCGGCCCCGGATGCCTCGTGGAGCCCGGCGCGCACCCCGACGGCCGCGTCGAGCCCGGGCTCTACGTCGCAGGCTGGCTGCGCCGCGGACCGCGCGGCACGATCCCCGACCAGCGCGCCGACGCGAAGGGCCTCGCGGGGCTCGTGCTCGACGACCTCGCATCCGGTGCCGTCGCGACGGGCGGCGCCGGCGTGGCTGCGCCGACGGGGTCGATCGACTTCGACGGCTGGCGCCGCATCGACCACGTCGAGACGACCGCGGCCGCCGCCGGTCGCCGGCGCGCGAAGCTGCGCTCCGTCGAGGCGATGCTCGCCGCAGCGGCAGACGCATCCATCGGCCTGCCCGACGTCGTCGCGGAGGTGGCGCCGGACGAGGGCGGGGGCGTGCCCGTGACGATCCTGTTCGGCACCGAGTCGGGAGGGGCGGAGCTCGTCGCCGAGGACCTCGCGCAGCATCTCGCGGGTCGCGCGGAGGTCGAGGTCGTCGACCTCGCCGATGCGACGCCGGAGACGCTCGACGCGTCGCGCCTGCATCTCGTCGTCTGCGCGACGTACGGCGACGGGGAGGTGCCGACGTCGGCGCGGCCGTTCCACGCGGCGCTGCTGCAGGGCGGGGCGGACCTGTCGGGTCTGCGCTACGCGGTGCTCGGCATGGGCGACAAGAGCTACGCGAAGACGTACTCGCGCGGCTCCGAGCTCGTCGACGAGGCGCTCGCCGCGTGCGGTGCGACGCGGATCGGCGAGTACGGCAGGCATGACGCGGCGGGGCCGCTCGATGCGGGCGACGTCGCCCGCGAGTGGGCGGACGGCGTGCTCGCCTCCGACGAGCTGCGGGTGGGTGTGCCTTCCGCCGGTCGCTGACGTGCGGGGTGAGGTGGTGCTCCTCTCGAGGCTCGCTGCGCTCGCACCTCGAGGAGCGGTCGGGGAGGCGAGCAGGAGCC
>NZ_CEEDMM010000026.1:0-41101 GCF_979255995.1 Agrococcus sp. AC640b | reverse complement strand
CGCCCGAACCCCGAACCACCACCGACGAAGCACTCCCCCCAACCGGCCCTTGGGGTGCGAGCGAAGCGAGCCTCGAAAGGGCGCCACAGCACAGCGAGCCCCTTTCGAGGCTCGCTGCGCCGCACCTCAAGGAGCGGTGGGTGGACGCTGACACGTCCCGCTCGTGCACCTCGCAGCGCACGGGGAGAGGTGGACGCCGCGCGTCAGCGCTTCGTGACGTCCCAGGCGTGGTGCTCGAGGTCGTGCAGGGCGTACACGCCCAACGAGCGCACCGTGAAGCGCGAGCCGTTCGAGCGGCGACCCGGGCGCTCCCAGGCATCCGCAGGCACGGCCGCGTACGCCTCGGCGAGCTCCGCCGCCGCGACGTCGAGCTCGATCGCGACCCGCGGCGGACGCTGCTGGGCGTACGCGTCGTCGTCGGCCGTCGCATCCTGATCCCAGTTCGCGAACAGCGGGTCGTCGTGGTCGAGCATCGACACGAGCCGCTCGCGCATGATGCGGCACACGTCGCGCACGTGCGCGGCGTACTCGAGCTTCGACCACGTCGCGTCATCCGGTCGCTCGCGCACGTCGGCGTCGTGCAGCGCCGTGTGGATCCTGCCGACCGCGGCGCGAATCCGTGCCGGCAGCTCGGCGTCGGCGACGTCGGGCGAGAAGCCGCACTCGGTGCACGGGCGCTCGAGCACCCATGTCCAGTCCTTCAGGTCGGGCTCGATCGGCATGCTCCGATCCTGCCGCACCGGGGATGCGCCACGCGGCGTGCAGTGGCAGTGTCGAGGGATGAGCACCGTGCGCAGGGCAGCATCCGCAGACCGCTTCGAGATCGTCGACGACGCAGACGGCGTCGCTGGCCGGGCGTACTTCGTGGAGGTGGCGGGCGCCCGTGTCTTCTTCCACACGAAGGTCGACGACGCGTACGCCGGCCAGGGCCTCGGCAGGCAGCTCGTCGAGGAGGCGCTCGAGGCGACGCGCGCCGACGGCCTGCGCATCATGCCGGTGTGCCCGTACGTCGCGAAGGTCGTCGCCGCCGACCAGCGGTGGGCCGACCTCGTCGTGCCCGTCACGCAGGAGGCGCTCGCCGCCGTGGAGGAGCGCACGAGCCGCTGACAGGGAGGCTCCGCGAGCGGCACCCGTCGACGGCGGGCCTCGCTCAGATGGTGACGGAGCCGTCGTCGCCGATCGTCCAACCCGGGTTGTGCGCGACCTCCCACACGTAGCCCTCCGGGTCGGCGAACGCGCCCGACGTGCCGCCCCACTCGGCGACCTCCGCGGGCCGCACGATCGAGCCACCCGCCGCCTCGGCGGCGATCAGCAGCGTCGCGACCTCCTCGGGCGTGCGCACGTTGTGCGCGATCTCGATGCCGGGTGCGCCGTGCCCGCCGAGCGCCGTCCAGAGCCCGAACGCCATGCCGCCGGCCTGGAAGAAGCACACCTCGTCGTCTGGCTGCTGCGCACCCGCCCACCCGAGGGCCTCGTAGAACGCGCGTTCGCGGGCCAGGTCGTGGACGCCGAGGGTGATGAGACTGATGCGCTGCTCCATGCGCTCGACCGTATCCCCAGCCTGCGACGCGCCTCACCCCGTGGTCTCGTCGCGGATCATCCCCGAGGATGACGGCTGCGACCCCTCCGGACGACGCGGTGCACCCCCTCCTGCCGCGAGGCTCGAACACGAGCCGAAGGAGACACCGTGGACATCGTGGAGCGAGCGCAGGACCTGCTGAACCTGGGGGTCGTCGTCTATGCCGCCATCGCACTCATGCTGCTGGCGATGCTGGCGCTGCTGAGCATCGGCGTCGCCGCGATCGAGCGCCGCGGCACGCGTGTCGAGCGTCGTCGCACGAGCCGCCGCCCCGCGTCGTACGGGGCGACGAGGCGTCGCGTGCTCGGCGCCCGCTGACCCTCGCGCACCCCCGCCTCGCCTGTGCGCGAGACGCGTCCGAGCATCCGCGTGACGAATCCGGCATCCATGACGTCTCCTAGGTGAACGCACCATCCAGGAGAGAGGCTCGCCGGCCGCACGATGCGACCGGCACGAGGCATGAGCACCGACCATCACGACACCGACGACCGCTCGCGCGATCCCGAGGACGCGGAGCGCGCAGCGGCGCACGGCGACGACTCGCGGGCCGAGGCGCTCGAGCGCATCTGGGACGACCTCGAGGAGCTCGCGCGCCGCGTCGACGACGCGGCGGACGCGACCGGTGGCGGCGCGTGCGATGGGCGGCCGAGCGACGCCTCCGCATGAGCCTCGATCCGCAGCCGCACCGCGACCGCGAACGCGGCAGGCTCACTCGGCCGTGAGCTCCTCATGCACGCGGCGCAGATCCTCCAGCATCGAGCCGATGACGACCCAGTGCTCCGGGTGCGGCGACACGACCACGAGGGGGGCCGTCAGCAGCGGCCCCGTGTCGGAGGTCGCGGCTGGGTCGCCGCCTGCACCGAGCACGTAGCGGATGCGCAGGTCGTGCGCCGCGCGTCGCAGCTCGGCGGCGATCTGCCCCATGACGGGCTCGCGGTGCAGCGAGTCGTCGTAGTGATCGCGCATCGTGCGCGTCATGCCCGCCACGCGCGTCACGAGCACGCCGAGCGACACGAGCCCCTCGTCGTAGCCGTGCAGCTCGCCGCGGTGCCGACCCCCGCGCCAGTTGAGCGCGAGCGAGTCCTCCGCGGTCGCGACGGCGACCTGCGCGCGGGCGAGCATGGGCCGCAGCAGCCGCACCTCGACGAGGTTGCCCTCGAGCGTCGAACGACCGACGGGCGCCGATGCGGCAGCCTCGAGCCGTTCGAGGCTGCGTGCGATCTCCTCGGCGAGCTCCTTGACCTCGCGCCTGGCGGGCTCGAGCAGCACGGGCGGCACGATGAGCAGGTTCACGACGAACGCGATCGCAGCGCCCAGCACCGTCTCGGCGATGCGGTCGATCGCGTAGATGGGCGAGGCGGCGCCGAGCGCGAGCACGAGCATCGCGCTGATCGGGATCTGGTTCGACGTCTGCTGCGACAGCCGCAGGGCCCACGCGAGCAGGATCGACACGACGACGGCGACGAGGATGATCCACGCCGCCGAGCCGAACAGCAGCGAGATGCCCGTCGCGAGCACGACGCCCACGATGACGCCGATCGAGCGCTCGAGGGCGCGCCCGAGCGACTGGTTCACGCTGGGCTGCACGACGATGAGCGCCGCGATGACGGCGAAGATCGGCGGCTCCTCCGCGATGAGCACGTCGGCGGCGAACCATGCGGTGATCGCAGCGACGCTCGTCTTCACGACCTGCAGGAACGGCACGCGTCCCGTCGCACGGATGCGCTGCACCCACGCGGTGGTGCTGCGCAGTCGCCTGCCCGCCATGCGTCCCCTCCGAATCGCCTAGGGCAACCGTGCCACATGCCGAGCGGGGGCCCGCCGCTGTCGCCTGGCTGCGTCGAGGCGCGATGGGCTCGGATGCGGACGCTGGCTCAGCCTCAGCGCAGCGAGGTCGATCGGGCAGAAGTAAGATTATCGGCGTACGGATCTCGGTGCGGAGCTCGCGTCGCCGCGGCTGTTTCCGGCCACGTCAGACGTCGCCGCGGAGAACGAGCGCCGGCAGCACCACAGCAACGTGGCGGCCTATGGCCTGGGTAGCGCGGGCAACTGCCGGAGCGAGCCGCTCTAGGAGAACCCAGACGGCGATCGCGGTGACGCACACGAACAGAGCGCTTCCGAGCGCGATGACGAGAGAGCTCTGACGCAGAAGCTCCCTGCTCATCATGAGCAGCAAGAGCATGAGGAGCACACCGCCGACGACTGTGAAGACCGCTCCCACGTCTCCCCGCCAGCTGTCACCGTCGCGCAGTCCGAAGCCAGCGCCTACGAAGACCATTGCGAAGCGAGCATGGAGCGCGAGGTTCCGCAGAGAAGGATTGGCGTAGTACAACCACGCCCCGGCACCTATCAGCCCGAGAACGAGCAGGACCCACGAAACCACCGATTCGATGGGCTGCTTCCCTGCAACGTCTTCCAGCACGAGCGCGATGCCGAACCCGACCATCGCCCACGCGACGACATCAATGGTTTCAAGCAGCGGGTGAGCAAGTCTTGGGCTTGCGCTCATCATGCCCTGCGCGCGCCGAGGCGCGGCCTCAACGCGATCCAATGCCAGCCGCGTCGTTGCATGATCGCATCGCGTTGCTCCCGGTCACGGCCTTCGTCGTCGCGACGATGCTAGCCGCTTCGCGCCGGTAGCGGATGTGTCCCGTGATTGCAGGGATGAGAGTGTGGCCGGTGAGGATGAGCGCGCCGAGCACCGCGCCCATGAACCGTCGGCAGGATGAGGTCGTCGCCACCGTCCGCCGCGACAAGGATCGGCCGCGAGCTCGGCACGACTGATGCGGGCTCGGCATCGTAGGGCTCGGCGGGATCTGGCCTCACGATCGCTGTCTCCCAGACCCGCTGTCCACAGACAGAACGTCGATTGTCAGCTTTTGCGCCTTGAGCTTAAGGTCGTCCCCGTTAGGCAGCTCTAGCCGCGAGTCAGCGCGGCGCGCTTCGCGGAGATCGCGCGGCGACCCAACAGCTGCCCTGTCTATGGGTGCTGCGATACTCCCGGCATGAGCGATCAGCGCCACGTGTTCCTGTCGTACATGCACGAGGACACCGAGGCGGTCGATCAGCTGGAGCGCGCGCTCGAGGCCGCAGGCTTGGCAGTCTGGCGCGATGTCAGGCGGCTTTTCCCCGGCGAGGACTGGCAGCAGAAGATCCGCGAGGCGATCCAGCGCAATACGCTCGCGTTCGTTGCCTGCTTCTCATCGGCATTGAGTAAGCGTGAGACTTCGCACATGTTTGTCGAGCTGACGATCGCGATGGAGGAGTACCGCAAGCGACCGCCCGGTGCGGAGTGGCTCTTCACGGCTCGATTCGACGATGTGGCGATCCCGGAGTACGACCTCGGCTACGGTCGCATGCTCGGCGGCCACATCCAACGATCGGACTTGTTCGGCGATCGAGGGACGGAGAATCTCGTCCGCCTGACAACTGCGCTCGGGCGTCTCATGCATCCTCAACCGACCGCAGGCGCCGACGCCTTCGCCGCATCGCGCGCCGCTGCTGGCGACGACCGCAAGCGATCCGACACTCTCAAGCGGCTCCTGCGGGACCCAACGGCCGACATCGCGCTCGAAGACTTCATGAGCACCCTCGCGAGGCCGATCCGTGCTGCACTTGGAAATGCTGAGCGGTTTCCGCCGAGCGTGCCGGAAAGCGACACTGAGGCGGCGTACCGGGCCTGGTCAGGCCAGGTACGCGACTATGAGGAGTTGCTCGAGCCCGCCCTCGAACCGCTGCGACTCGTGGGCATGTACGGCTCGCACACCCACTCCGAAGCCTGGCGCCAGTTCATGCGCTCCCTCTCATCCGAGGTGGGGCCGGCGGGCGGCATGCGACTCTTTGTCGAACTGCGCGGCTACCCGGCTCTGTTGGCCATGCACGTCGTCGCCGTCGGGTGCATGGCTCGAAGCAACCACGTGCCTTTGCTTGGCATCGCTGTCAGGCCAAGAGTGCGCGTCGACTACAACAACACCACGGTGCCCGTCGTCTCGTACGTGAACGCCCGGTCAATCTGCGATGTCGGCGACGGAGTGCTGCCCAGCGCGCTGCATCACGAGGACACCGGTGGAGAGGTCGGCGAGGAGCACTTCCGAAAGCGGCCGACGAAGTACTTCACGCCGATGTCTGATCACGTCCAGCATGTCCTGCGCGATCTCTTCATCGACGACTTCCCAACGCAAGATGAGTACGACGAGGCCTTCGATCGCGCCTGCGTGCTCCTCGACGCTCTCGCGATCGATTCTCAGGATGACGATCTCTCCGGTCATCACTCCGCCGGTTATGGCTCGTACGTATGGCGCCACCGCCGTTCCGAGCGCGCAGCAGACGCCGCACTCTTGAAGGAAGCCTCCGATCAAGGTGCAGCATGGAAGCCGCTCGCCGATGGGCTGTTCGGCGGCGATGAGGCTCGTGCCTCGGCGGCGCTGAACAAGGTGCGTGAGATGGCCGAGTACATTCGACCACGCCTCTATTAGGTACTTGACCGCGAACTCACGTGCGGCAGTATGTCGCCGTGAGACAGACCACCGACGTGCGCCACGAGGGCCCAGCAGTTCGATTTCGGGCACACACATACCCGTCCATGACCGCCGGCGACTTCGCGGCAATCAATGACGCAGCCGTCCGCCTTGCGTCCGGCGCCACACTGCTCGTTGCACCCGATGACGCCGCGCGGACTTTTGACATCCTCGAGTCCTACGACTGGTGCCTTCCGACCAGACTCCGGCGGGTTTCTTACGAGAATCCCTGGGAATACGTCCCCGAGCTGTTGGCATGGGCTGGCGCCCTGAAGCTTGGCGGTCCCGGCGTGGCTGCCATCGCTGGCGCGGTGAAAGATCTCGTCCAGGTGCCGTCGATGAACGCCGAGCGGTGGGCCAACGTCAACCTCAAAAACGCTCAGGCCGAAGACCTCGAGCTCCGGAACGCCGCTGGCAGAATCGCGCAAGCTCAGGCGAAGGAGCGAGCGGGCTCCTCGTCGACGTCGAAGGTCACCTCCACGATCTCGCAGGGTCCGCGTCGCACGCCAAGTGGCCTTCGCCGCGAGGCCGAACGCCTTGCAACCCCTCTGCGCGACGACGACTTCGATCACGTGGAGCACGTGGTGACGGCGGCGGGCCCCGCTGTTCGTGGCGCGAAGCGGCACGAAGTCGTTCGACGCCTGGCGACCGCGCTCTCCGTCCTTCGCCATGGCACCGCAGGCGGCGAGATCGAGGTTGACGACGACGCCCGCTGAGCGGAGCGTCGTCAATCGTCGGTCTCGACTGGCTCTTCCTTCACGATCTCCCAAAGCATCACGGGATCCTGGATAGGCCCACTCGGCGGATCAAGCGGGGGCGGTGACTCTTCGAGGCTCATGCCGCTGCGCCGTACGTGCGGCTTCCCCTCGAAGGTCATCACCCCTGCCGCATGGCCGATGAAGAGCACCGAATCGATGATCCATTGCGCGCGCCCGTAGGCGCGCAGCAACTCGCGTGTCGTAAATTCGCTCGCGCCGGTGCTGCGGTGCGTCCAGATCCTGCCGCCAACCACCCCCAGCAAGTCAGCGTGGCCCAGGGCATCTCGTATCTCCTTGAGCTCGCGTCCGACCATCACAATCGCGTCGGCGCGAAGCCGTTCGTCATGGTCCGCCGCGAGGCTGATCAAGGCGTCAAACCGATCGGAATCGGACATTCGACCCAGCCTGCGATTGAGGAATCTGCCTACCTCTGGCGAGAGGCCACTGACGTAGCGCTCGAACACATGCCGCATCGACGACTGCACTTCGCCGAACATCGCCATGAAACGAAGAGCAGCTTCCGCCGGATGCGGCTCCGACACAGTCATCCCGTACCCTCCCTGCGCTCACGCTGCGGCGCACCGCCGCGCTGCGCACGCCCATGGCCCCGCGGTGCACCGTCGCGCACTGCGTCGGCGGCAGGCCTGCCTTGTCCGAGACCGGCCGTGAGTCGCGCGTCGCGTGCGCCGTCCGGGACGCCCTTGGCCTCCATCGCGGCGGCGTAGTCGCGTCGACGTGCCGCAGAGTCCCACTCCTCGCGGGCGGCGCCCTGTTGGCGGCTACGGTCGTCGCGGCCCTCGGCGAGCTCGCCGTCACCACGGGCGGCCGCGGCGTCGGATGCTCGGTCGGCATCGTTCGCTGCTGCGATGTGCTGCGCGGCGTCGACCTGGTCAACGCCGGCGCGATCCGGCCACCGCTGCTCAACGTCGAAGTTGGTCATCCGGTCATCCCCCGATTGCTCGTGCCGGCGACGGCATCTCGCCCGTTTGCGAAGGCCCGGAACGCCTGCCCAGTTCGCCCCATCGGCAATCCATGGTTGCTCGGATGGCGTGATGGTACGATAGAAGCGTACAAACCGTCCGCTCGAAGAAGCTAGATTGGAACCCTGGATGATCGTTTACGGTTTTTGGAACAACAAGGGCGGCACCGGCAAGACGAGCCTGTGCTTCCAGAGCCTGACGTTCTACGCCAACCAGAACCCCGACAAGAAGATCCTTGTCATCGACATGTGCCCCCAGGCAAACCTCTCGGAGCTGCTCTACGGAGGGCTCACCAACTCAGGCAGTGACGTCCTACTGGCGCGCCAGGCAGAAGCAACGCGCCGCACCATCGGCGGGTACTTTGAGACGCGCCTGCCGTCTCCTTACACGGTGCCCGCGATCACTCCCGATGCGTACATCTCGCATCCGGCCGACTACAACACTGCGGTTCCCGACAACATCGACCTCGTCGCCGGCGACCCCCTGCTCGAGCTGCAGAGCAACGCGATGTCGACGCTGGCGAACACGAACATTCCAGGGACGAACGCTTGGCTCGCAGTGGTCGACTGGCTCCGCGACCTTCTCAAGACCGTCGAGGACAAGTACGACACGGTTTTCGTCGACTCGAACCCTTCGTTCTCGGTCTACACGCAGGTCGCGCTCTCGACCGTCGATCGTCTCGTTCTGCCCGTGATGGCCGACGACTCGTCGCGTCGTGCTATCCAGAACGCGTTCTCGCTCGTCTACGGACTGAAGCTCCCTTCGGAGATCTACGCGACGTATGCGTTCGCGACGCGTCTTCGTGCGGCAGGACGCGACCTGCCCAAGGTCCACGCGATCGCGAAGAACCGTCTCACGCAGTACATGGGTCCGGCTTCGGCCTACTCGGCCGTCCTCCACTCCATCGACACCGATGTGAGCACGCTAATGGTCGCGAATCCGGGGATGTTCAGCTCCACCTCGGTAGAGGACGTGGTTGTGAATATCCGCGACTTCCAGACTGCGGGAGTGGTCGCGCATGCTCGCGGCTGCCCCCTGTACGCGCAGCGTTCGGGTCGGATGCAGATCATGGGCAAGCGCGTCCAGGTGAAGAGCGAGTATCTGTCTCTCTGCGTGGATGCTGTGCAGGATCTAGTCGACACGCTCTAGCGGAACCAGGAGGGGGCTGGCGCCGTGCGCCAGCCCCGCACCTGCCTCCGCGTCAGAACGGCTGCTCGTCTTCGACGACCTGACCACCGCTGCCTCGGGTGATGTCGAGCGTCTGCCCGACGCCGGCGTAGCCGAAGAGGTCGGCGGAGACGCTGCGGTTGATGCCGCCCTTCTCGGTTGCCCCACGGGGTCGCGGAGTCGGCCGGCGAACACGACCTTGACGCTGCCGGATGCCTGCGCGATCGCGACGAGGTTCTCGGCCTCTTGCCGCGCACGAGCACGTCGTAGCCGGTGGCGGGGCCGTCCTGCCATTGCTCCTGCTCGTCCTGGTAGCGGTCGGCGACGACGACGCGGGCGTACGTGTATGCGCGGCCCTGGTCGTTGTGCTGCAGCTCGGGCGTCCCTGCGAGGTTGCCGGTGCCGGTGATGCACCTGTCCATGATCTGTCTCCTTCGTTTCGTTATCGGGTGAGCTGGTCGATGAGGTCGGGGCGGAAGCCGCTCCATGCGGTGTCGTCGCACTCGACCACGGGCGCCTGAAAGAACCCGAGCGCCTTCACGTGCTCGAGCGCGGCGTCGTCGGTCCTGACGTCGACCTCGCTGTACGCGACCCCTGCGGTGTCGAGCGCTCGCTTGGTGGCGGTGCACTGGACGCATCCGGGCTTGCCGTAGACGGTGATGGTGACCAGGTCGGCTCCCCCCTACCTCTCGTTCTTTCGCCCTCTCCGGGGCACCTGCAGGTGCATGCGAGCGGGAGCGCCGTGAGTGCCCGACGCGCCCCGATCCCGAAGGGATCGTTGGCTGAACGGCGGGAACGGGAGGCGCGGAGCGAGTGATGCTCGGCAGCCCCGGAGAAAAGACGGTCAGTCAGGTGAGGCGGCGCAGCCGCACGATCCGGCCAGCCTCCGTGCTGGCTCTCGCGGCGGCTCGCGCCGCGCCGGACGAGCATCACGGGTGGCGAATCGGCTCAGATGGGGAGTGCGACCGCTGCTGTCGCCGCTCTGGCAGTCAAGCGCGCGCACATGGTCACAGCGGCGTACCTGTCGCACTTGGGCAACGAGCGTGACTATGTGCACGTCTGGGACGCCGAGCATCGGGTGAGTCGCGAACTGCCAGTGCGCAGCGCGACGGTCGTCGGCTACGCCTACCGGGCGGCCGTGGTCACGCACGACTTGGAAGCCGAGTACGGGGTCATCGAGAACCGCGGCATTCCTGCGCTGCGCAACCTCATCAAGGGAGGGCAGCTAGACGCAGACAGCGAGGCGGCCGTCGTCGCATTCCTGGACATGCACCTCCAGCGTGGCAACTACGCAGACCAAGCCGCGGCTCGTTTGTCGGTCGGCGTAGGCAACGTCGCCGGCCGTTCGCCCGCCTTCGAATCGCCTAGGCCGCCCGTGCCACATGCGGCACGGGCGGCCCGTCGCGGGATCGTCGCAGGTCGCGCAGGGACCGCAACGGGGCGCGGAGGTCGCCCTCCGCGCCCCGATGCGTGGATCAGCCCGCGTCGACCGCCCGGCGAGCCGCACGTGCCCGCATCGCAAGCCCCGCGCCGACCAGCAGCGCCAGCAGGCCCATGGCGATCGCCCACGGCGCGACGTCGGCACCCGTCACCGGGAGCCCTCCCCCGCCTCCGCCTGCACCCGGAGGCGTCGAGGGCTGGCCGGAGCCGTCGGTGGGCGGCACGGACGGCGACGACGGCGACGGCTCCACGGCCGCGGCGACGACCGTCACCGACACGGGCACCGAGACCGGCTCGAGCACCTCGGGCGCGAAGCGCGGGCTCTCGGTCGCGGACGACACGGTGAGCGTGCCCTCGACGACGCCGGGCTCCGGCAGGGTCACCGTCGCGGTGAGCACCCACGCCTCGCCGTCGCGCTGCACCGTCACCGGCACCTGCGCCCCGTCGAGCTCGAGGGTCGCTGCGAGCTCGACGTCGTCGACGCTCGTCGCCACGGCAGCAGCCGCCTCGCCCGGCGTCGCCTGCGATGCCTCGGCGAGGGTGACCGTGCCGACCTCGATCGTCGTCGCGACGCCCTCGGTCACCTCGGCATCCTGCGCCACGACGTCCGCCTCGGCGCGCAGCGGGTCGGCGACGCTCGGCAGCCAGTCGGCGCGTGCCGTGCCCCACGTCGTGGCCTCGGCATCCTGCGTGAGCGCGAACGCGATCTCCCCGCCGGCGCGCAGCTGCTCGAGGTCGATCCATGTCTCGCTGCGATCCTCGCCGCCCACCGAGACGCTCGCGATGTGGCTCGGGGTCGACTCGGTGGCGCCGGGTGCGCTGAGCGTCACCGTCTCGCCGGAGTCGCCGAGCGTCACGACCGCCTCCTGCACGCGCGGCGCGTTGAGCGCGAGCATGCCGGAGCCCGGCACGACCGGCTGGATGCCGATCGACGCCATGACGTACCAGGCGCCCAGCGTGCCGAGGTCGTCGTTGCCGACGCCGCCGTCCGGCGTGTTCGGGAACAGGTTGAGGTTCGCCGCGAGCACGTCGTCGACGTGGGCAGGCTCGCCGGCGGAGGCGTACAGCCACGGGTTCATGATCGTCGGCTCGTTGCCGGGGTTGTAGCCGATGCTCGTGTAGTAGCTGCTGCCGCCCGGATCCCACGACGACGGCCGCTGGCCGGGGGCCGCCTGCAGGGCGTCCATGTCGAAGTAGAAGTCGAGCCGGTCGAGGAACGCGTCGGTGCCGCCCATCGCATCCTGCAGGCCTGCGAAGTCCTGGTTCGCCATCCACTGGTACTGCCACGGCACGCCCTCGTGGAAGCCCGTCTGCTGCACGGGTGCGATCTCGGCCGTCGACACGAACTCGCCCTCGGGCGTCACGGCGTTCACGAGGCCCTGGAAGCCGCCGCTCAGCTGCACGTCGGGGTTCCACAGGCGCTGCCAGCTCTGGCCGCGCTCGAGGAAGGTCGCCGCGGTCTCGTCGTCGCCCATGCGCTGCGCGGCAGCGCCGATCGCCGCATCCGACACCGCGAACTCCATCGTCGACGAGCCGCCGTGGCGGTACTCCTCGAACTGCTGGCCGAGGCCGGGCTCGTCCTCGGGGTAGTAGGGGATGTGGCCGTTGGCGATGTAGAACTCGGCGCTCTGACGGCCGACGGAGTCGACGCCCTCCGGCGGTGCCGTCGTGGCGTTCTCGATCAGGTAGCCCCACAGCTCGTCGTGGATGTCGTCGGGCACGGTGCCGAGCGTGAAGTTCTCGGCGAGCCAGGCCGACACGGGGTCGCCGGCCATGATGTTCGTCTCGACGCCGCCGAGCGACCACCTGGGCAGCCATCCGCCCTCGACGCGGTGCTGGTACATCGAGCGCACGATGTCCTCTGCGATCTCGGGGGCGATGATGCCGTGCAGCGTCGCCTGCGTGCGGTACGTGTCCCACAGCGAGAACGTCTGGTGGTAGGTCCAGCCGTCGGCGACGTGCACGGCGCCGTCCATGCCGCGGTAGCGGCCGTCGACGTCGCTGCCGATCGTCGGCGACAGCAGCGCCTTGTAGAGCTGCGTGGCGAAGATGCGCTGCAGGTCGTCGGATGCCGTGATGGCGACGCGGCCGAGCATCGCGTTCCATGCGGCGTTCGCCTCGGCGCGCACGGCGTCGAAGTCGAGGCCGCCTGCGAGCTCTGCGATGCGGTTGGCGCGCGCGCCGTCGACGTCGACGAACGAGACGCCGATGCTCACCTCGACGGTCTGGTCGTCGGTCGTGTCGAAGACGGCGACGGCGCCGTGGCTGCCGCCCGCGCTCTCGCTCGACTCCACGCCGCCCGCGTAGGTGGCGTCGGCACCCCAGGCGCCGTGCTCGACTGGGGCGCGGTCGAAGGAGGCGCTGAAGAAGTAGCGCTGCTCGTCGGTGCCGCCGCAGAAGCCGCCGTTGTCGATCCAGCCTTCGAGCGTCTGGTCGTCGACCCACGTGAGCGAGCTGGCACCCGCGTCGCGCAGCGTCTGCCCGAGGTTGAACGACAGGTTCGCCGTCTCGGTCGCGGGGAACGTGTAGCGGTGCACGGCGGTGCGCTCGGTCGCCGTGAGCTCTGCGGTGACGTCGCCCTCGAGGTCGACGGCGTAGTAGCCGGCCTCTGCGGTCTCGTCGCCCGTGATCGCGAGGAACTCGCGGTCGGTGCGCGGCACGTCGGTGGTCGTGGGGGTCACGAGCAGCTCGCCGGCCGCGGGGCAGCCTGCGCTGTTCACGTGGCGCTGGCTGAAGCCCCACACGCGCCGGTCGTCGTACGCGTACGACGTCGATGCGTAGCTGTTCGTGTTGTCGGGGCTCGGCTGCACCATGCCGAACGGCATCGTGGCGCCTGGGTAGGCGTTGCCCTCGTCCTCGGTGCCGACGAACGGGTTGACGAGCGCTGCGCGGTCGACGTCGTCGGCAGCGGCGGCGCTCGTCGCCGGCAGTGCGGCCGGCAGGGCCGCGAGGCCGAGGGTGGCGGCGAGCGCGGCGCCGATCAGGCGGGCACGGCCGCGAGAGCGGGTCACGGGATGGGGCATCGGGTCCTCCTCGACACGAGCGCGCGTGGAATCGATTCCACTTGAGACGACGCTAAAGCACGCCATCAGGGGACGTCAAGTCACCGCGAGCGATCGAGCAGCACGGGCTCCAGCAGCACGACCCGCGCCGGACCCTCGTGGCCGTCGAGGCGCTCGACGAGCATCCGCGCCGCGAGCTCGCCGATGGCTGCGGGGTCCTGCGCGACGACCGTGAGCGGCGGGTCGAGCAGGTCGGCCAGCTCGAGGTCGTCGAACCCGACGGTGTCGAGCCGCGTCCCCAGCGCGCGGAACGCCCGCAGCGTCGCGACCGAGGTGCGGTTGTTGCCGCACAGCACCGCGGTCGGCGGGGCCTCCCCCGCGCTCAGGGCGAGCAGGCGAGCAGCGATCACCTGGGCGTCGGGGGCCTCCTGGGTCACGATCGCGGCGTCGGCGGGCAGCCCAGCGGCGGCGATCGCATCGTGCACGCCCAGCAGGCGCTCGCCCGAGGTGTGGTTGCGGGCGTCGTCGAGCAGCACGGCGATCCGCCGGTGACCCCGTGCGACGAGGTGCTCGATCGCCATGCACGCGCCGAGTCGATTGTCGGTGCGCACGCTGTCTGCCTCGAACGTCAGCGCCGGGCGGTCGACGAGCACGACGTGCACCCCGGCGCGCTGCAGCGCGGCGAGCCGCGACTCGTCGGCATCGATGGGCATCGTCACGACGAGCCCCTCGACGCGGCGAGCGGCGAGACCGTCGACGATCCTGCGCACCTGCGCCGCCGATCCCCCGGAGGAGGCCGCGAGCAGGGTGAGCCCGTGGCGCTCGAGCGTCGACTCGATCGACCGGTGCAGCTGCGAGTAGAACGGGTCGGCGACGTCTTCGACGAGCAGGCCCACCGACGCCGACGCCCCACGCCGCAGCTCGCGCGCGGCCGTGTCGCGCACGTAGTCGAGCTCGTCGATCGCGGCGAGCACGCGCGCCCGGCTGTCGGCGCTCACCTTGCCCTCGTCGTTGAGCACGCGCGAGACCGTGCCGACCCCGACGCCCGCGACGCGTGCGACGTCCTTGACGGTCGGACGCCGCGCCGTCGACGGGTCGGCCGTTCCCGTCGGAGGCTGCATCGCGCGAGCGTAGCACCGGGTCTCGACCGCTCCGCAGGTCCGGACCGCGGCTCGCTCACCCCGTCTTCAACCGATCGGTTGACAACGCGAGCGGTCCCGTGGCACGCTTTATGCAACCGAATGGTTGAGGAAAGGGAGCGCATGGACGAGCAGCTCGACAGGGCGTTCGCGGCACTCGCGGACGGCACCAGACGCGCCCTCGTGGCACGGCTGACGCTCGGCGACGCGACCGTCGGCGAGCTCGCCGCCCCCTTCCCCGTCAGCCTCCAGGCGATCTCGAAGCACCTCGCGGTGCTCGAGGCCGCCGGCCTCGTGACGAAGGGTCGCGACGGCACCAGGAGGCTCGTGCACCTCGAGGCGCATGCGCTCGGATCCATGACGTCGTGGATCGAGCACCACCAGCGGCAGGCCGAGGGGCGCTTCCAGCGACTCGACGCCGTGCTCGACGAGCTGCGCGCGGCCGACGCCGACGCGGCCACCGCATCCGACACCACCACCGACACCGGGGCGTGAGCCGACCGACGGCCGCCCCACACCACCCGACAGGAGATCCATCATGGACGCCACCATCACCGCCGACCCCACCGTGCCCGTCATCCGCATGACCCGCGACTTCGCAGCGACGCCAGCGCAGCTGCTGCGCGCCCACACCGACCCCGAGCTCTACGCGCGCTGGAACGGGCCGGAGGGCACCGAGGTGCGCATCGACCGATGGGATGCCGTCTCCGGCGGCGCGTGGGCCATGACCCACGTGCACGAGGGCCAGGAGTACGGCTTCCGCGGCACGTTCCACGAGGTGGGCGACGAGGGCATCGTGCAGACGTTCGAGTTCCTCGGCGCACCCGGCGTCGCGCTCGAGACGCTGCGCTTCGAAGACCTCGGCGACGGCCGCACGCGCCTGCACGCGCGGTCGCTCGTCGACTCGTTCGAGGGTCGCGACGCGTGGCTCGCGAGCGGCATGGAGGTGGGCGTGAACGACGGCTACGCCGCGCTCGACGCCCTCATCGCGGAGGGTGCGGTCTGACCGACCGTCGCGATGCGGTCTGAGCGGGCCGTCGAGTGGAATGCACCCTCGACGGCCCGCTCAGACCGCATCCGCGTCGCTCACCCGCGCAGCCACGCGTCGGCGAACCGCTCGCCCATGCGCTCGTGCGCCTCCGGCCCTGGGTGCAGGGCGTCGGCGAGCGGCCACCGGTCGTGGTCGCCCGGCCCGTAGAGCGTCTCGCCGTCGAGGTACGCGATGTTCGGGTCGCCTGCGGCGCGCTGCGCGACGATCGCGGCGAGCTCCGCGCGCACGACCTGCAGCGTGAGCGCACCCGCGGCGACCTGGGCGGGGTCGCCCGTCGCGACGAACCGCACCTGCGGCGTGCCGAGGCTCGCGGGGTCGAAGGCGCCGGGCCCGGGCGTCGTCTCGTGGATGGGGCAGTGGATGGGCGACACGACGAGCAGCGGCGTCTCGGGGTGCCCGTCGCGGATCGTGTCGAGGAACGCGTGCACCGCGGGCACGAAGGCGCGGCGGCGCATGGCGTCGGCGTTGACGACGTTGATGCCGAGCTTCACGCTGATGCGGTCGGCGGGCAGGTCGCGCATGACGCGCGCCGTGGAGCCGTCGACCATGGCGCTGCCGCCGAACCCGAGGTTCGTGAGGTCGACGCCAGCGGCGCGTGCCGCGATCGCCGGCCACGTGCCCGTGGGGTGCAACGCGTTGGAGCCGTGGCTGATCGACGAGCCGTGGTGCAGCCAGCGGAGTCGACCGCCGGGCTCGACCGGGCCGACGGGTGCGTCCGATGCGAGGGAGACGAGGTCGGTGCGCTCGTTCCACGGCAGCCACAGCTCGACCGTCTTCGCACCCGAGGGCAGGTCGAAGCGCACGCTGCCCGCCTCGCCAGGCACGAGCTCCTGCGTGCCGCGGGCGACGTCGACGCGCAGCTCGTCGCCGCCCGTCACGGCACCGTGGGCGACGACGCGGCCGTCGACGACGAGGTCGCACGTCGCTGCGGGCCTGCCCGCCGCGCCGACGTAGACGATGCGCACCGGATGCGCCACGAGCTCGACCCACGTGGCCTCGGTGCAGAACGCGAGCCGCACGCCTGCAGGCTGCGACTGGGCGCCGAGCAGCTGGGGGTCGGGCAGCTGCTCGCGCGCCCATCCAGGCAGGCGGTGCACGACGAGACCGCGTGCCGTGCGCTCGAGCTCGACGGCACCGTGGACGAGGTCGGCGGCGATGTCGGTCACGTGGGAGGCCATGCGTCCAGGCTACGAGCGGCCGGGGGTTCCGCCCGTGCGCGCACTGCCGTAGACAGGGTGCATGCCATCGGGAGCAGCAGCATGACCATCGCCGCGCAGATCCACGAGGTGCTCCGCACCGTCGATCTCGCAGCATCCGGGCCCGTCGTCGCGCTCGAGCAGACGTTCCGGGCGACGGCAGCCGACGTGTGGGATGCCATCACCGATCCCGCACGCCTGGCCACGTGGTTCGAGCCCGTCGAGGGCGACCTCGTCGTCGGCGGCCGCTACCTGCTCGTCGACAGCGGCACCGAGGGCACGATCGAGCGCTGCGAGGCGCCGACGTCGCTCGCGATCACGTGGGAGTACGCGGGCGACGTGAGTCGCGTGACGGCGACGATCGCCGAGGTGGATGGCGGTGCGAGGCTCGCGATCGCGCACGAGGGTGCGCACGACGAGCACTGGGCCGAGTACGGTCCGGCCGCGGGCGGGCTCGGGTGGGACGTGAGCCTGCTCGGGCTCGCGCTGCACCTGGATGGCGACCCGCGCGCGACGCCCGAGGCGATGGAGGAGCTCTTCGAGGGCCAGGAGGGTCGCGCGTTCGCCGAGGCGTCGGCCGCCGCATGGCGCCAGGCCCACGTGGAGGCGGGTGCCGATCCGGTCGAGGCGCAGCGCGCCGCCGACGCGGCGATCGCGGTGTCGTTCGACGAGGACGACGACTGACCGCGGCTGCGAGCCCCGGCGACCCCCGCACGTCGTCGGCCTCCGCACGTCGTCGGTGCTGCGTTACGCAGGCGATCGTGGGGGGCCGAGGGAAGATACCCCTCGAGCACCCCTGATCGCCTGCGAAACGCACCCACCGTGCGAGGCGAGGCGCGCGGGCGGAGGCGAGGCGCGCGGGCGGAGGCGGGCCGCGCGAGCGCTGGCGCTGCAGGCGTCAGCCGCCGAGCACCGCCCAGCCGCGCGCGGCGAGCACGACCTCGTCGCCCTCGAGCGTCGCACCCTCGCCCGCGAGGATCTCGGTCGCGTCCGCGGCGGGCAGCCGCGTCGGCTCGTCGCCGATGCTCAGCGCCGTGACGATGCTCGCATCGGCCGTCGCGGTGCGCAGCACGATCGAGTCGTTCGCGACCACCACGACGTCGGTGTGCGCCCGCGTGAGCCACGCGTGCCGCCTGCGGATCGCGATCAGCTGGTGCGTGGCGTCGAGGATGCGGGCCGCAGCCGGGTCGAGGTCGCTGCGAGCCGGGGGCACCTCGGGCATCTCGGGGCGCACGGCGTCGTCGCCGCCGACGCGCTCCTCCTTCACGCCGAGCATGCCCAGCTCGTCGCCCGCGTAGATCGCCGGCGTGCCCGCGACGGTGCAGAGGATCGCGAGCGCGTGCGGCACGAGGTCCGCGCCGATCGCCGACGCGATGCGCGTGACGTCGTGGTTGCCGAGGAACGTGTACGGCACGAACGTCGCCAGCAGCGCGTCGTGGCGGCCGATGGCGTGCTCGAGCTCGAACAGGTTGCCGTCGGCGATGCCGTGCCAGATGCCCTGCCACAGCTCGTACTGCGTCACGGCATCCATCGTCGACTCGGCCACGATCTCGGGGTAGTCGCCGTGGATGACCTCGCCGACGAACCACGCGTGCGGATGCCGCTCGCGCACGGCCGGCAGCACGCGCGCCCAGAAGGCGCTCGGCACGCTGTACGCGGCGTCGAGCCGCCAGCCGTCGATGCCGCGGCGCAGCCAGTGGTCCATGACGTCGACGACGAGGTCGACGACGTCGTCGGAGTCGTGGTCGAGCTCGACGAGGGCGTCGTGCCCCTCGAAGACCTGGGGCCCGCCGTCGTCGCCGAGGCGGACGAGCCGCGACCCCTCCTCGCCCGACAGCGCCGCCTGGAACGCGGGATGCTCGCGACCGACGTGGTTGAAGACCCCGTCGAGCAGCACGCGGATGCCGCGTTCGTGCGCGGCCGCCACGAGGTGGTCGAGGTCGGCGTCGTCGCCGAGGCGCGCATCGACGCGCAGGAAGTCGGTCGTGTCGTAGCCGTGGGTGGTGCTCGCGAAGATCGGACCGAGCGCGATGCCGTTGAGCCCGAGCTCGACCACGTGGTCGAGCCACCCCTCGATGCGTGCGAGGCGGTGCGGCGGATGCTCGGCCTCGGCCTCGCGGATCGGCGCGCCTGTGAAGCCCAACGGGTACACGTGCCACCACATCGCCGTGCTCGCCCATGCCTGCTCGTCTGCCATGCCCCCAGTCTCCCGGTCCGCCGCGTCGGCGTCCCACTCCGCACGCATGGGCTTGCGCTCGGCCGGCGCCGATGCGATCGGTTCGCGTCTCGCGCAACCCACTGGCGCGTGGCGCGCCAGGCGCGAAGCCTGGAGGGGATGGCGGGCATCCGTCGTCGACGAGAGCACACCAGGGAGCACCATGAGCCACCACGACGACCACAGCTCGACGAACCCCGACGAGGGCGAGCAGCAGCGCGTCGACGACCTGCCCTCTGGCACGGGCGATGCGACGAGCGGCGACGACGACCCGCACGAGGACACGGCATCGGGCGGTGCGCCCGAGCAGCCCGACGCCTGACCGGGTGGCAGGGTCGTTGGCATGACGGATGACGACACGGGCGCCGGCCGCCTCCCCGGCATGGGGCAGCGGCCGGTGCGCGAGCCGCGCGAGCGGCACCTCTCCCCGCGGTTGTGGGTCCTCGGCGGCACGGTGCTCGCGATCGGCGCCGTCGTCGCGCTCGCCATCATGGCCGCGACGAGCATGGCCCTGCCCGCGACGACCGCCGTGCTGCTCGTCGCGATCCCCGTGGGCGTCGGGGTGACGCTGCGGGGTCTCGCGCTGCAGCGGCGCGCATCGGGCGCGCGCGGTGGCTCCACCGCCGACCCGAGAGGCGGCGGCGACACCGTTCGCTGATGCGTGTCGGTGGCTCGCGGCACCGTGGAGGCGACCGGGAGGCCGTGATGCGGAGTGCGAATGACACGCGTGTAAGCCCTCCCCGGCGTGTCGCGAAAGTCCTGTCCACAGGTGTGGAGAACGCCCTCCACAGGCAACTTCCGCGCCAGCGCTGGGCAGGAATCCGCGCCGGTGGACAGACGTTGCATCAGATGTGGAGAAACGCCGCATCTAGTGCCGCGCCAATGTCGGTGGCCCTACATATAGTGGGCAGTCCCGGCTTCGGCTGAGCACCCCGAACACCCCCGCAGTGCAGAGAGCAGGATCGAAATGGCTGTCACCGTCTATTCAAAGCCCGCATGCGTGCAGTGCACCGCCACGAAGCGTGCGCTCGACGCGCAGGGCGTCGACTACGAGATCTTCGACGTCTCGGTCGACGACAAGGCGCTGCAGACCGTCAAGGACCTCGGCTACATGCAGGCCCCCGTGGTCATCGCAGGCTCCGACCACTGGTCGGGCTTCCGCCCCGACAAGATCCAGGCCCTCTCCGCCTGATCGACCCGAGCCGCGAACCAGGTCGACGCATGCTCCTCGAAGCCCCTCCGATGGCTCCCGAGATCGTCTACTTCTCGTCGGTCTCGGGCAACACGGCGCGCTTCGTGACGAAGCTGGGTCGCCCAGCGGTGCGCATCCCCCTCCACGCGAGCCAGCCTGCGCTGCAGGTCGAGCGGCCGTACGTGCTCGTGACGCCGACGTACGGCGAGCACGGCAGGGGCTCGGTGCCCAAGCAGGTCATCCGCTTCCTGAACGACGAGGGCAACCGCGCCCTCCTCCGCGGCGTCGTCGCCGGCGGCAACACGAACTTCGGGTCCGACTTCTGCATCGCAGGCGACATCATCGCCGCGAAGTGCGACGTGCCCTACCTGCATCGATTCGAGGTCTTCGGGACTCCCGACGACGTCAGCATCCTCAACCAGAGATTGGACGACCTGTGGCAACTGTGACCACCGAGCAGTCCGCGGCGGGCACCCACGCGCCGCAGATGGACTACCACTCGCTCAACGCGATGCTCAACCTCTACGGCCCGAACGGCGAGATCCAGTTCGAGAAGGACCGCGAGGCTGCGAACCAGTACTTCCTGCAGCACGTCAACCAGAACACGGTCTTCTTCCACTCGCTGAAGGAGAAGCTCGACTACCTCGTCGAGAACGAGTACTACGAGGGCGAGGTGCTCGAGCAGTACTCGTTCGAGTTCATCAAGTCGCTCATGAAGCGCGCCTACGGCTACAAGTTCCGCTTCCCCACGTTCCTCGGCGCGTTCAAGTACTACACGTCGTACACGCTGAAGACGTTCGACGGGAACCGCTACCTCGAGCGGTACGAGGACCGCATCGTCAACGTCGCCCTGGCCCTCGCGGCCGGCGACGAGCGTCTGGCGGAGGCCCTGGTCGACGAGATCGTCAACGGCCGCTTCCAGCCGGCGACGCCGACGTTCCTGAACGCGGGCAAGAAGCAGCGCGGCGAGCTCGTCTCGTGCTTCCTCCTGCGCATCGAGGACAACATGGAGTCGATCGGTCGCTCGATCAACTCCGCGCTGCAGCTGTCGAAGCGCGGCGGTGGCGTGGCGTTCAACCTCACGAACATCCGCGAGTACGGCGCCCCGATCAAGCAGATCCAGAACCAGTCGTCGGGGATCATCCCCGTGATGAAGCTCTTCGAGGACAGCTTCTCGTACGCGAACCAGCTCGGCGCCCGTCAGGGTGCCGGAGCGGTGTACCTGCAGGCGCACCACCCCGACATCATGCGGTTCCTCGACACGAAGCGCGAGAACGCCGACGAGAAGATCCGCATCAAGACGCTCTCGCTGGGCGTCGTGGTGCCCGACATCACGTTCGAGCTGGCGAAGAAGGACGAGGACATGTACCTGTTCTCGCCCTACGACGTCGAGCGCGTGTACGGCAAGCCGTTCGCCGACATCTCCGTGACCGAGAAGTACCACGAGATGGTCGACGACGCCCGCATCACGAAGAAGAAGATCCGCGCCCGCGACTTCTTCCAGACGCTCGCCGAGATCCAGTTCGAGTCGGGCTACCCGTACATCATGTTCGAGGACACGGTGAACCGGGCGAACCCCATCGACGGCCGCATCAACATGTCGAACCTGTGCAGCGAGATCCTGCAGGTGAACACGCCCAGCGACTACGTCGAGGACCTCGGCTACCAGTCGATCGGCAAGGACATCTCCTGCAACCTCGGCTCGCTGAACATCGCCCTCGCGATGGACTCGCCCGACTTCGGTCGCACGATCGAGACCTCGATCCGCGCCCTCACGGCGGTGTCCGACCAGTCGAACATCGACTCGGTGCCGTCGATCGCCCGCGGCAACGACATGAGCCACGCCATCGGCCTCGGCCAGATGAACCTGCACGGCTACCTCGGCCGCGAGCGCATCTTCTACGGCTCCGACGAGGGCGTCGACTTCACGAACATCTACTTCTACACGGTGCTGTTCCACTGCCTGCGGGCGTCGAACCTCATCGCGCAGGAGAAGGGCGTGACGTTCGACGGCTTCGAGCGCTCCACGTACGCGTCGGGCGAGTTCTTCGACAAGTACACCGACCAGGCGTGGACGCCTGCGACGCAGCGCGTCGCGCAGCTGTTCGCCGACGCCGAGGTGCACATCCCCACGCAGGACGACTGGCGCGAGCTGAAGGCGCTCATCCAGCAGCACGGCATCTACAACCAGAACCTGCAGGCCGTGCCGCCGACGGGCTCGATCTCGTACATCAACAACTCGACGTCGTCGATCCACCCGATCGCCGCGAAGATCGAGATCCGCAAGGAAGGCAAGATCGGCCGCGTCTACTACCCGGCGCCGTTCATGACGAACGACAACCTGGAGTACTTCCAGGACGCGTACGAGATCGGACCCGAGAAGATCATCGACACGTATGCCGCGGCGACGCAGCACGTCGACCAGGGCCTGTCGCTCACGCTGTTCTTCAAGGACACCGCGACGACGCGCGACATCAACAAGGCCCAGATCTACGCATGGCGCAAGGGCATCAAGACCGTCTACTACATCCGTCTCCGCCAGCTCGCGCTCGAGGGCACGGAAGTGGAGGGTTGCGTCTCCTGCATGCTCTGAGCATGTGAGACACGCGACCGAGAGATCGAGGATCAGGACATGACCGACACCCAGCAGAGCACCGGCGCAGCCGGCGCGTTCGACGAGCTCGTCGACGCTCCCATCGAGGAGACGCGCGAGCAGATCGCCGCGGAGCGGGAGGCGACGAGCGAGACGCTCGCAGCCGGCCAGCAGACCGAGGCCCAGAAGCGCCAGCACAAGCACAACCACCTCGTGCAGGCGATCAACTGGAACCGCATCGAAGACGACAAGGACCTCGAGGTCTGGAACCGTCTCGTGAACAACTTCTGGCTGCCCGAGAAGGTGCCGCTGTCGAACGACATCCAGTCGTGGGGCACGCTGACGCCGGCCGAGCAGCAGCTGACGATGCGCGTCTTCACGGGCCTCACGCTGCTCGACACCATCCAGGGCACCGTGGGCGCCGTGTCGCTCATCCCCGATGCGATCACGCCGCACGAGGAGGCCGTCTACACGAACATCGCGTTCATGGAGTCGGTGCACGCGAAGTCGTACTCGTCGATCTTCTCGACCCTCGCGTCGACGAAGGAGATCGACGACGCGTTCCGCTGGTCGACGGAGAACCCGTACCTGCAGCGCAAGGCCGAGATCATCGTCGACTACTACGAGGGCGATGACCCGCTGAAGCGCAAGATCGCGTCGACGCTGCTCGAGTCGTTCCTGTTCTACTCGGGCTTCTACCTGCCGATGTACTGGTCGAGCCACGCGAAGCTCACGAACACGGCCGACATGATCCGCCTCATCATCCGCGACGAGGCCGTGCACGGGTACTACATCGGCTACAAGTTCCAGCAGGGCTTCGCGAAGCTCTCCGAGGAGCGCCAGGCCGAGATCAAGGACTACACGTACACGCTGCTCTACGAGCTGTACGAGAACGAGTCGAAGTACACCGCCGAGCTGTACGACTCCGTGGGCCTCACGGAGGACGTGAAGAAGTTCCTGCACTACAACGCGAACAAGGCGCTCATGAACCTCGGGTTCGAGCCCCTGTTCCCGTCGTCGGTGACGGACGTGAACCCGGCGATCCTCTCGGCCCTGTCGCCGAACGCCGACGAGAACCACGACTTCTTCTCGGGCTCCGGCTCCTCCTACGTCATCGGCAAGGCCGTGGCGACGGAGGACGAGGACTGGGACTTCTGATCCCTCGTTGACCCGGTCGGACCTCCCGCCGACCGAACGAAGCGCCCCGGCCCTGCATCTGCGGGCCGGGGCGCTTCGTCGTGCTCGGAGCGGAGCGGTCCGTTCCGGGCGGTGATCGCTGGACCGATGTACCCCTCGTGGCGCATCATGGACCATGACCGTCGACGCTGACGCCACCGCCTCCACCGACCAGCCCGAGCTCAAGCGGGTCATGGGGCCGAAGCTGCTGCTGCTGTTCGTCGTCGGCGACATCCTCGGCACCGGCATCTACGCGCTCACCGGGCAGGTGGCGGCCGAGGTCGGCGGGGCGGCGTGGGTGCCGTTCCTCATCGCGTTCGCCGTCGCGACGATCACGGCGTGCTCGTACCTCGAGCTCGTCACGAAGTACCCGCAGGCCGCGGGCGCCGCGCTCTACGCGCACAAGGCGTTCGGCATCCACTTCGTCACGTTCCTCGTGCTGTTCACCGTGATGTGCTCGGGCATCACGTCGGCGTCGAGCGCATCGAGCGCGTTCGCCGCGAACTTCACCATCGGGTTCGGCCTCGAGGGCGTCTCGCCGCTGCCGATCGCGCTCGGCTTCATGATCCTGCTCGCGCTCGTGAACCTGCGCGGTGTCGCCGAGAGCGTCGGCCTCAACGTCGTGCTCACGATGATCGAGCTGTCGGGCCTGCTGCTCGTCATCTGCATCTCGATGTTCGCCGTCTTCGGCGGCACCGCCGACTTCTCGCGCGCGATCCTGTTCGAGACGCCCGAGGACAAGAGCGTGCTGCTCGCCGTGAGCACCGCGACGTCGCTCGCGTTCTTCGCGATGGTCGGCTTCGAGGACAGCGTCAACATGGCGGAGGAGGTGAAGGAGCCGAACCGCATCTTCCCGCGCGTCATGCTCACGGGCCTCGGCATCACCGCCGTCGTCTACGTGGTCGTGTCGATCCTGGCCGTCGCGATCGTGCCCGTCGGCGAGCTCGCAGGCAACGCCGCCCCGTTCGTCACGGTGGTGGAGACCGCCGCCCCCGGCTTCCCGATCAACGCGCTCATCCCGTTCATCTCGATGTTCGCCGTCGCCAACACGGCGCTCATCAACATGATGATGGCCAGCCGCCTGCTGTACGGCATGAGCCGCCAAGGGGTGCTGCCGCCCATCCTCAAGGGCGTGCTGCCCGGCCGCCGCACCCCGTGGGTCGCGATCCTCGTCACGACGGTCATCGCGCTCGGCCTCATCGCGTGGGTGTCGGTGAACACCGAAGACCCCATCGTCGTGCTGCTCGGCGGCACCACCTCGCTGCTGCTGCTCGCCGTGTTCGGCGTCGTCAACGTCGCCGTGCTCGTGCTGCGCCGCGACCCCGTCGACCACCAGCACTTCACGACGCCCACGTTCCTGCCGGTCATCGGCGTCATCGCCTGCATCTACCTCGTGCTGCCGTGGACCTCCGGCCGCGACCTCGCGCAGTACGGCATCGCCGGCGTGCTGCTCGTGATTGGCATCCTGCTGTGGGCGGTGACGTTCATCGACCGACGCGTGCGCGGGTACGCGCGCTCGGCGACGGTGCCGGATCAGACGCAGCAGCTGGACCAGATCACCTAACGCCTCGGGGTGCGCCGGCCGCCCCGAGGTGCGCTTCTCCAACTGAGGTGCGCTGCGAGCTCCACCTCAGCTGGAGAAGCGCACCTCGCAACGACAGGGTCAGCCGAACAGGTGCCCCAGCAGCTTGTGCTCGGCGTTCGCGAGGTGGTCGGCGGTCGCGGCGGTGATCGCGGCAAGGTTGCCCGAGCGGATCGCGGCGGCGATCGCGTCGTGCTCGCCCGCGATGGTCGCGGCCGTGAGCAGCTGGTTCGTCTGCACGCGCGCCATGCACAGCTGCGCCTCCGCGAGCAGCAGCTCGTGGGCGCGGGCCGTTCGGGTGCTGCCGGTGAGGCGCACGAGCTCGCGATGGAAGGCGACGTCGGCGTCGACGACCGCGAGCGCATCCCCCGCCTCCGCCGCTGCACGCAACGCCGAGTTCTGCGCCTCGGCCGAGGCGATGTCCGTGCCCGCAGCGCCCAGCAGATGATGCGCGTGCGTCTCGATGGCGATGCGGGTGTCGTACAGATCCTCGATCTCGTCGTGCGAGAGCTCCGGCACCGTCGGGCCGGCACGGCGGGATGCCCGCACGAGCAGGCCGCCGGCGATGAGCCGCTCGATCGCCGCCTTCGCCGTCGGGCGCGCGACGCCGAACGCCGCCGAGACGCTCAGCTCGGTGAGGGCGGCACCCGGCTGCTCGTCGCCGCGCAGGATGCGCGACTTCAGCTCGTCGTGGAGGGCGTCGACGACCGACGTCGTGCGCAGCGCACCGCTCATGACGCCTCCCTCACGGGCGGCGAGCGCCGACTCCGTGCCGCCAGTCTAGGAAGATCGGCGGCCTGCAAGGCCCCCGGGCGCTCGCGACGCGCGGCTAGCGTGGGAGGCATGACGACGACGCTCAGCCCCGATGCCCTCGAGTTCCTGCGCAAGCCGAACCCCGCGGTCATGGCGACGCTCGCGAAGGACGGCCGCCCCGTCGCCGTCGCCACCTGGTACCTGCTCGAGGACGACGGCCGCATCCTCGTGAACCTCGACGCCGAGCGCGTGCGCCTGGGCCACCTGCGCCGCGACCCGCGCTTCGCGCTCGACGTCATCGACGAGGCGAACTGGTACACCCACCTGTCGCTGCAGCTCGTCGTCGAGGACATCGCCGACGACCCCGACATGACGGGCATCGACTCGCTCTCGAACCACTACGGCGGCCGCCCCTACCCCGACCGCGAGCGCCCCCGCGTCGACGTGCGGGCCCGCATCGTCGGCGCGCACGGATGGGGTGCGCAGCAGGCCGAGTAGCTGCGCCTAGGCTGCTGGATCGAGGTTGATGAGCTCGATGAACGTCGGTTCGTCGATGACCTCCACTCGCTGCCCCTTGGTCCGCAGCTCGATCGCACGCTCGACCTTCGCGCTGAGCGCCGCTCCCACCTTCAAGGTCGACGGGTCGAAGCGCCCCATCACGACCAACGTCGTCTTCTTCGTGACGCTGCCGGAGACGGTCGCCCCGAAATCGGCGACGATCTGCTGCGCATCCTTGCGACCGAACCCCTCGAGGTCACCCGAGAAGCAGACCGTCTCGCCGAACAACGGGTGGGCAGGATCCGCCGTCTCATTGCGGATCGGCAGGGGCGCCGCCGGCTTGTAGACGTAGGTGCGCGACTTGTCCTTTCGCGCGCCCGGGATCGGCCAGAGCGCATCGAGATCTTCGATCCGGTGATCGACAGCGATTCGAGCGACGATCCGGGCGCACATCGCGGCGTCGTCCGCCGCCCTGTGATGCTCGAAGTCGCCGAGACCGAAGAGCTTGACGATCGAGGGCAGACGGTGGTCCTCCAACCCGTGCGCGTCGAGCGGGTATCGACGCTGGACGAGCGACAGCGCGTTGCGCCAGCGGTAGTCCGGGCGTTCGATGGCATGGAACGTGTTCGCCGCGTTGTAGACGCCGCGATCGAAGCCGCTGTACGCGATCAGATCGTCAGCCGCCACGAAACGATCGAGCATCGCCAGGCTCTCGTTCCAGGACGGCGCCCCCGCGACATCGCGGTGGTCGATGCCGTGGATGTGCGTGTTCGTGAAGAACGGACCCCCCGGCGGCTCGATGAACCACTCAGCCTGCTCGACTACACGGCCTGCGCGGACGCGTGCGACGCCGACCGCACACGCCGAACCTCGGGAGAAGTTCGCCGTCTCGAAGTCGACGGCGACGAAATCAATGGGCATCGATGCTCCAATCCGAGGATGCCTCACCGTAACGACTTGATGTTGCTGAAAGCCTGAGAGGCCAGCGCGTTTCGGGGTACCCAGCTCGCCCACAGGTACGCAGCTCGACCCGCGAGGTACGCACCTCGACCCGAGGTACCGCAATTGACGCACCTGCCGGCGAGGTGCGTACCTCGCAACGCTCCGGTGCAGGATGCGACCTCGCAACGACCTCTAGCGCGGCGGATGACCGTCATGTATACATGACAGTCAAGACGACATCAGCGGCGCCGCTGGTCGTGCATCGCGAAGCGTGAGCCCCGGGATGCGCACGGCAGGCGCCGGACGCGAAGGAGCATCCATGGGTCTCGCCGACAGGCGCACCGTCCACCGCCAGCGCACGACGGCGGGGGTGGCCCAGTGACCTCCATCGCCTTCGTCGGCCTCGGCGTCATGGGCACGCCCATGGCGAGCAACCTGCAGCGGGCGGGCTTCGACGTCGTCGCCTTCACCCGCTCCGAGGGCAGCCGCGCCAAGGCCCGCGAGGCCGGGCTCACCGTGGTCGACAGCATCGACGACCTGCCGAAGAGCCCCGACGCCGTCGTCACCGTGCTGCCCGACGCCCCCGACGTGCGCGCCGTGCTCGACGCCTACGCCCCGCTGATCGAGGGCACGACGACGGTCATCGACATGTCGACGATCGCGCCCAGCGCCGCCCGCGAGCACGCTGAGCTGCTCGGCGAGGCGGGCCACCGCACGCTCGACGCCCCCGTCTCCGGCGGCGAGGCCGGCGCGATCGAGGGTGCGCTGTCGATCATGGTCGGCGGCGACGCCGACGACGTCGAGCGCGTGCGCCCCATCCTCGAGGCGATGGGCACGACCATCGTGCACGTCGGGCCCGCAGGCGCCGGCCAGGTCGTGAAGGCCGCGAACCAGCTCATCGTCGCCGGCAACATCCAGATGCTCGCCGAGGCGCTCGTGCTCATCGAGGCGCAGGGCATCGAGACGGGTCCCGCGCTCGACGTGCTCGGCGGCGGCCTCGCAGGCTCGACCGTGCTGCAGCGCAAGAAGCAGGCGATGCTCGACCGCTCGTACGCGCCCGGCTTCCGGCTCGAGCTGCATCAGAAGGACCTCGGCATCGTCGAGGACACCGCCCGCGACTCCGGCGTGCCGCTGCCGGCAGGCAGCCTCGTCACCGGGCTCGTGCGCGAGCTCGTCGCCCGCGGCGACGGCGGCCTCGACCACTCCGCCCTCTACCGACTCCAGGCCGAGCTGGCCGGAAGGACCGACGCATGACCCTCGCGATCGCGACCGACCAGAAGACCGACCAGCTCTGGTGGCAGCAGTCGTTCCGCATGCTGCAGACCAACCTGCGCGAGATCGACGGCGGCATGGACGTCGAGCGTTGCCTCGACGACATCGAGGCGCACGGGGCGAACGCGTGGCTCGTCAACGGCGGCGGCATCCTCTCCTTCTACCCGTCCGACCTCGAGTTCCAGACGCGCAACCCGTACCTCGCGGAGCGGCCCAGCGGCGACCTGCTGGGCGACGCGTACGCCGCCGCCCGCGCCCGCGGCATCCGCATCCTCGCCCGCATGGACTTCTCGAAGGTCTCGGCGAACGTCGCCGCCCGCCACCCCGACTGGCAGTTCATCGACGCAGACGGCAAGCGCCAGGAGTACCAGGGCCAGGTGAGCGTGTGCCCCTCGGGCCCGTACTACCAGGAGAAGGTCTTCGAGATCCTCACCGAGCTCAGCGAGCGCTACCCCGTCGACGGCTTCTTCTTCAACTGGATGTCGTTCAACGAGATGGACTACTCGTACCGCAACCGCGGCGCGTGCCAGTGCGGCGCATGCCAGGACGGCTTCGCAGCGTTCGCGCCGGGGATGGCGCACCCCGACAGCGCCGAGCACCCCTCGTACGCCGAGTGGCTCGGCTACACGACCGCGACGCTCGACGACCTCACCGCCCGCTACCGCGCGCACATTCGGAGCCTGCTGCCCGAGGCGGCGCTCATCCTCGGCGAGAAGGCAGACGTCTTCTTCCACGAGGCGAACTCGAAGGTCGGCCGCGACTACTGGCCGTTCCAGTGCGAGTCGACCGTCAGCACCTCGAAGTCGCGACGGCCCGACGTGCCGGTGCTCGTGAACTCCGCCGTCTTCGTCGACATGCCCTACCGCTACGCGCCCATCCAGGACGAGCAGTACGCCATGTACTTCGTGCAAGCCATCGCGCGGGGCGCGAACCCGTCGACGTACACGATGGGTCCGCCCGCCGACGCCCCGTTCGCCGACCTGCCGGCCGGCGGCGCCGTGACGCGCTTCCACCGCGACCACCACGACTCCTACGTCGACCTGCGGCCCGCGGCACCCGTGCTCGTGGTGGGCAGCGACGGCGGCGGTCGCCGATCGGTGTTCGCCGAGCACGCCGACCTCGAGCTGCGCGGCGTCTACGAGGCGCTGCAGCGCGAGCACGTGGCGTTCGACGTCGGCGGCGCGAAGGACCTCGCGCTGCACGCGGCCGCCGACCGCGAGCAGCCGTACTCGGTCATCGTGCTCGCCGACGTCGGCACGTTGCCCGACGCGGCCGTCGCGGCGCTGGATGCCTGGGTCGAGCGCGGCGGGCGCCTCATCGCGACCGGTGGCAGCGGCATCGACGGCACGAGCATCCAGCTCGCCACCTCCCCTGCGACGCGACGCACGGCGGTGCACACGGATGCCGAGACGCTGAAGAACACGTACGTCGCCGACGCGACGCCCGGCGTGGGAGACGGCTACGACCGCATCTCGTCGGTGTTCGGGGCGTACCACTACCTCGACCTGGGCGACGCGGCCGAGACGCGCCACACCCTGCTCGCACAGGTGCCCTTCGGACCGCCGGAGCAGTGCCACGGCACGCGTCCGACGCAGTACCCGGGCATCGCGATCCGCCGCTCGGGCGCTGGTGCGCACACGGTGCTGCCGTGGCTGCCGGGCTCGACGTACCGACACCTCGGCACCCCCGAGTCGGGCCGCATCCTCGCCCGCCTCGTGCGCGAGCAGCTCGGTGACGGCCGCGTCGTCGAGGCCGACCTGCCCGAGCAGCTCGAGATCACGGTGCAGCGCGGCCCGCGCGGCCTGCTCGTGCATGTGCTGAACTTCTCGGGCGTGCAGCGCAACTCCATCGGGCCGGCGATGCCTGCGCGCGGCGGCTCGCTGTGGGTCGCAGCCGGTGCGGATGCGACGGCGACGGCGCTCGTCGACGGCGAGACGCTCGCGGTCGAGGCGGAGGCGGGCGGCATCCGCATCGCCCTGCCCGAGGTCGGCCTGTACGAGGTCGTCGAGGTCCGCACCGATGGCTGATCGCGCCGTGCGGGTGCTCGTGGCACCCGACAAGTTCAAGGGCACGCTGACGGCCGCCGAGGCCGTCGACGCCATCGCCCTCGGCGTGCGCGACGCCCTGCCCGGTGCCGACATCCGATCGCTGCCCTTCGCCGACGGCGGCGAGGGCACGGTGGATGCGGCGATCGCAGCCGGCGCCGAGGCGCGCGTCGACCGCGTCACCGGCCCCCTCGGCGAGCCCGTCGACGCCCGCTGGGCACTGCTGGGCGACACGGCGATCGTCGAGATGGCGCAGGCGAGCGGGCTGCCGCTCGTCACCCCCTCGCCGCAGGTGGCGCTCGACGCCCACACCGAGGGCACCGGCGAGCTCATCGCCCGCGCCATCGCCGCCGGAGCGCGGCGCATCGTGCTCGGCGTCGGTGGCTCCGCCTCCACCGACGCGGGCATCGGCGCCCTGCACGCCCTCGGCGTCGAGCTGCTCGACGAGCGCGGCGCCCAGGTGCGCGGCGGCGGCGGCGAGCTGCACCGCATCCGCTCGATCGATGCAGCCCACGCCCGCGCGCGCCTCGCGGGCGTCGAGATCCTGCTGTGCTCCGACGTCGCGAACCCGTTCGTCGGCGAGCACGGTGCCGCCCACGTGTTCGGCCCGCAGAAGGGCGCCGACGCGGCGACCGTCCGGCTGCTGGACGACGGTCTGCGCGCGTTCGGCGCCGTCGTGGAGGCGGCGACGGGCGTCGACCTCGTCGGCTCCGACTGGGGCGGCTCGGGCGGCGGCGTCGCGGGCGGCCTGCAGGCGATCCTCGGCGCGCAGGCGGGCGACGGCGTCGAGATCCTCGCCGACGTGCTCGGCCTCGACGCCGCGATCGACGGCTGCGACCTCGTCGTCGTCGGCGAGGGATCCCTCGACGCGCAGTCGCTGCTGGGGAAGACGCCCGTGGGCGTCGCGCGCCATGCACGCGCCCTCGGCGTGCGCACGGTCGCCGTCGCCGGACGCGTCGACGTCACCACCGACGAGCTCGCCGCCGTCGGCATCGCGGACGTCGCATCCGCCGTCGACCTCGCACCGACGGTCGACGACGCCATCGTCGATGCCGCCCGCTGGGTGCGCGAGGCAGCGCGCGCCGTCGTCGAGCGCAGCGCCGACGTCAGCGCCGGCATCGGCACCGGCACCTCCGCCACCGCGACCGCCAGCACCGACGCAGTGCGCACGCTCGCCGCGCGCCCACCCACCGACGCACCCCGCGCCGACGCCGTCACCGGCTGACGCGCCCCATCCTCGCCACGACGTCAAAGGAGACGCCACGATGCGCAGACCCCCCTCCCCGCTCGCCCGCACGGGACCCTCCGGTCCCGGCCTGACCAGGCGGCAGATGCTGCAGGCCCTCGGCCTCGCGGGCATCGGCGCGGCCGTGCTGCCGACGCTCGCCGCTTGCGCGCCCGGTCGCACGGCCGACGGCGTCGTGCAGTTCGCCACCGGCAACGACCCCGTCTGGATCGAGTACCTGCGCCGCGCGGGCGCCGACTTCGAGGCCGAGAACCCCGGCACCCGCATCGACTTCAGCTTCATCCCCGAGAGCGCCCTCGACCCGTGGCTCGTCGCACGCACCGCCGCAGGGCAGGCGCCCGACATCGTCGAGCTCGGCGTCTCCGCCGTCAGCCGCTACTCGCGCAACGGCACCGCCGTCGACATCGCGTCGTACGTCGAGCCCGACACGGCCGCGCAGTACCTGCCGGCGGTCGCAGCCCTCATCTCCCGCGACGGCGGCGTCTTCGGCATCCCCAAGATCACGCTGTGCATGACGACCTACTACCACCGCGACGTCGTCGACCAGATCGGCGCCCGCATCCCCACCTCGACCGACGACGGGTGGACGCCCGAGGAGTTCCGCGACATGTGCGTGGAGGCGCAGCGCATCACCGGCGCGTACGGCACCTCGTGGGGCTACGTGAACGCGAACTCCGGCAACCGCTGGCTGCCGACCGTGTACTCGCGCGGCGGCGCGCTGTTCGGCACCGACGGCGAGCCGTCGATGCAGACCGACGAGGCCTACGCCGCCCTCGAGTGGACGCAGGGCATGTACGCCGACCGGCTCATCTCGCCCAGCAACACCGTGAAGGCATCCCAGCCCGACACCGCCGCGACCCTCTTCGCCACCCGGCAGACGGGCTTCATGGTGCACGAGGGGCAGGCGAACGTGCTGCGTCAGACGCTCGACGACGACGAGTGGGGGATGACGTACATGATGACCGACCAGACGACGGCGACGAACCTCTCGGGCGCCGTGAACATCGTGACGTCGTCGTCGCCGCAGCCCGAGCTCGCCGCCCGCTTCCTGCAGTTCGCGGCCCAGCCGGAGTACTCGCTCGGCGCGATCCGCGACTCCGGCACCCTCTCGCCCTTCGCGGGCATCCGCGCCGCCGACGTCGGCTACGAGTACAAGCCCGAGGACATGACCGTCATCGAGCAGCAGCTCGCGGGCGTGCCCGAGGCCGTCGGCGTCGACATGGCGACCCGCGACTACCAGACCGTGCGCGAGGTGCTCGGCGACTCCCTCGACCTGCTGATGATCGGGTCGCAGGGCGTCGACGAGACCGCGCAGATGATCGACAGGGGGATCGCGAATGCCTGAGACCGCCGTGGCCGCGGCGCAGACCGCCGCCGAGACCGCCACCCGACCGCCGACACCCACGACGAGGCGACGCCGCGGTGCGGCACGCTTCAGGACCGGCGCCGTGCCGTACGCCTTCCTCCTGCCGAGCGCCATCGTCTTCGCACTGTTCGGCATCCTGCCCATCGGCGCCGCGATCGTCTTCTCGACGCTGTCGGGATCCGTGACGATCTCCCCGGAGTTCGTCGGCGGCGGCAACTACGCCCGCCTCGTCTCCGACCCGCTGTTCTGGGAGGCGCTGCGCAACACCGCCGTCTTCACGATCGGCACCGTGCCCGTCGCGATGCTCGGCGGCCTCGGCCTCGCCGTGCTGCTCAACCGACCGTTGCCCGGCCGCGGCGTCTTCCGCACTTTGCTGTTCGCACCGATGGTCGCCTCCGGCGTCGGCGTCGCCGTCATCATGGCGTGGATCTTCAACACCGACTACGGCGTCGTGAACAACGGCGTCGCCGCAGCCGGCCTCGAGCGCGTGCCGTGGCTCACGTCGACGACGTGGGCGATGCCGACCGTGATCCTCGCGGTGCTGTGGAGCCGCATCGGCTTCTGCATGGTGCTGTACCTGGCCGCGCTGCAGTCGGTGCCGTCGTCGCTCATGGAGGCGGCGTCGCTCGACGGCGCCTCGGCATGGCAGCGCTTCCGCCTCATCACGTGGCCGCTGCTCGCGCCGACGACCCTCTTCCTGCTCATCGTGAACGTCGTGTTCTCGCTGCAGGTGTTCGACCTGCTGTTCGTGCTCACGGGCGGCGGACCCGGCTTCGCGACGACCGTGCTCATCCAGTTCGTCTACCGATCCGCATTCGCACAGGGCGACATGGGATACGCGAGCGCCGCCGGCGTGCTGCTCGCCGTGATCCTCGTCGTCTTCACCCTCATCCGGCTGCGCGCCGGCAGGAAGAGCGAGGACGACGCATGACCGCCACCATGGACACCCGTTCGGTCACGGTGCCGAAGGGGGCCTCAACGCGACCGCCGAAGGGCGCTCGCCGCACGCCGCAGGACCGGCGGCGCCGAGCATCGAAGGGCCTCATCGTCACGCTGCTCGTGCTCATCACGGGCACGATGCTCTTCCCCTTCTACTGGATGCTCGTGTCCGCGCTCACGCCCGAGGGGCAGGCGAACTCGACGACGTTCCGGCTCTGGCCCGAGTCGCCGACGCTCGACAACTTCGTCGCCGCCTTCACGACCCAGCCGCTGTGGACGTGGATCGGCAACTCGATGCTCATCTCCGTCATCGGGGCGACGCTGTCGGTCGTCGTGTCGCTGCTCGCCGGCTACGCGTTCGCGAAGTTCCGGTTCCGCGGCCGGCAGCTCATCTTCATGAGCTACCTGCTCACGATCATGATCCCCATCCAGGTCACTCTCGTGCCCGCGTTCCTCGTCGTCGTGAACCTCGGGCTCGTGAACACCATCTGGGGCGTCATCCTGCCGGGGCTCGCGGAGGCGACGGGCATCTTCATCGCCCGCCAGTTCATGCTGTCGATCCCCGACGAGCTGCTCGAGGCGGCGAGGCTGGACGGGGCGAGCGAGCTGCGCATCTTCCTCACGGTCGTGCTGCCGCTGTCGGGACCGCTCATCGGCGTGCTCGCGATCCTCACGTTCCTCGCCCGCTGGAACGAGTTCCTGTGGCCGTTCGTCGTGCTGCAGGGCGAGAGCGTGCAGACGCTGCCGATCGGGCTCGCGTCGTTGCAGGGCGGCGACCAGTTCGCGACGCCGTGGGGCATGGTGCTGGCCGTCTGCACCGTCGCGGTGCTGCCGGTGCTCGTCGTGTTCCTCGTCTTCCAGCGCCAGTTCGTGCAGGGCATCGCGTCGACGGGGCTGAAGTAGCGGCTTCACCCACCGCTCGCCTCCCCCGCCCGTTGCGAGGTGCGGGTGCTGCGTTCGGGTGCGGTTGCAACCGCACCTCAGCGCAGCACCCGCACCTCGCAACCGCTGGCGGCGCTACTTCCCCTGCAGGTCCGGCGGCGCGTCGCCACCCACCGCAGGCAGCTGGCCGATGATGTCGTCGCCGCGCAGCAACGCCTCCGCACCGCCGTCGACGTAGATCGTCTGGCCCGTCATGTGCGAGTTGCCTGCGCTCACGAGGAACGCGAGCACCTCCGCGATCGCCTCGGGCGGGGCGAAGCCGTTCAGCGGCATGGGGATCTGCGCCGCGAGCGCCTCCCGGTCGCCTGCGATGAGGTCGCGCGTCATCGGCGTCTCGACGACGCCCGGACCGACCGCGTTGAGCGCGATGCCTGCACCGCCCCACTCCGGCGCCGGACCGACCATGCGGATCCACCGGGAGACGCCGCGCTTCGACGACGAGTAGTTCTGGAACCCGCGCTCGGGCCCCTCTGCCTCGAGCGCGCCGCCGATCGCGAGCGCCCGCGCCTCGTCGCCGGCGAGCATCGCCTCGACGAGCTCGTCGGAGACCGGCTGCAGCGACGAGAAGGACGACGTGATCGCCACGCGCGGAGCGGCGGATGCCGCGAGCGTCGAGCGCACGTGCTCGAGGAAGCCGACGACGCCGAAGAAGTTGACCGCCGTGGTGAGGGCGGTGGGCGCCGAGATGCCGGCGCATGCCACGACGGCGTCCACACGCCCCTCGGCTGCGGCGATCGCGGCCTCGGCGCCTGCACGCCGGCCGTCGGGCGTCGAGAGGTCGGCCTCGACGGTCGCGCCACGCAGGTCGACGCCGACGACGGTGTCGCCGCGCTCCTGCAGGATGGCGGCGGTGGCGGCGCCGATGCCGGAGCCCGCTCCCGTCACGATGATGGTCCTGGACATGGGTCGGCCTCCTCGCCGTCGCCGGATGGGTCGTCAGCCACGGTGCCGCACCGAGCATTCCTCGTCGATGGGGTGGCCAGAGTCGCCCCCGGCCGATACACGCCGCCGCCCGTTACGAGGTGCGGTTCTCCAATCGAGGTGCGGCTCGCGGCGCACCTCGGCAGGACTCGCGCACCTCGGAACGGGGAAGCGCACCTCGGAACGGGGGCGGCAGGGGCGGGTCAGCCCGCCAGCACCTCGCGCGCAGCGGCGAGCACCGCATCCGCGGTCATGCCTCGGCGCGCCATCACCTGGTCACCCGCGCCCGACTCGCCGAAGGCGTCGATCGACACGACGCGGCCGTCGAGGCCCACCCACCGCCACCATGCGTCGCCTCGGCCCGCCTCGATCGCGACGCGCGCGCGCAGCGACGGCGGCAGCACCGCATCGCGCCACGACGCGGGCGCCGCCTCGAACCACTCCACGCACGGCATCGACACCACGCGCACCGCCACGCCCTCGTCGGCGAGCGTGCGCGCGGCGGCGAGCGCCAGCTGCACCTCCGAGCCCGTCGCGATCAGCGCGAGCGCATCGCCGTCGCCGTGCTGCCACGCGACGTAGCCGCCGTGCGCGACCGACGAGTCCAGGTCGGCACGCTCGGGCAGCCCCGGCACGCCCTGCCGCGACAGCACGAGCGCCGTCGGGCCCTCGGGCGTCGCCAGCATGCGCCGCCACGCCGCGAGCACCTCGGCACCGTCGGCGGGCCGCACGACGTCGAGCCCCGGGATGGTGCGCAGCGCCGCGACCTGCTCCACCGGCTGGTGCGTCGGCCCGTCCTCGCCGACCGCGACCGAGTCGTGCGTGTACACGTGGATCGCCGGCAGCCCCATGAGCGCCTGCAGGCGGATCGCCGGGCGCTGGTAGTCGCTGAACGCGAGGTACGTCGATGCGTACGGCCGCCACAGCCCGTGCAGCGCGATGCCGGAGAGGATGGCCGCCATCGCATGCTCGCGGATGCCGAAGTGCACGAAGTCGCCGCCGGGGTCGGCCGCCGACATCGCGGAGCCCGGCACGGCGACGCTCGTCGACCCCGACAGGTCGGCAGAGCCGCCGAAGAGCCCACCCCACGCCTGCAGCGCCTGGATGACCTTCCCGTTCGTCGCACGCGTCGCGACCGACGCGCCCTCCCGAGGCACCTCGACGGCGTCGAGCGCGGCGAGCCCGGCCTCGAGCGCGAGGTCGCCTGCGAAGCCGTCGTTGCGCTCCCACCCGGCGACGCCCGAGCAGCGGCGCATCATGACGCGGCCGGGTGCATCCTGCATCCACGTCTCGTACCGCTCGCGCCACTGGGCGTGCAGGCGCTCGCCGCGCTCGAGCGCGCGCCGCGTCACCGCGAGCACGTCGGGCGTCACGAGGTCGTCGAGCGACGCGTCGGCCGCGAAGCCCAGCGCCGTCTGCACGGCCGCGACCTCGTCGGCGCCGAAGCCGCCCGAGTGGGCGGCGGGCGTGCCGCCGATGCGGGTCGACGGGGCGCCGATCACCGAGCGCACGGCGACGAGCGTCGGCCTGCCCGTGCGACGCCTGGCGTCCTCGAGCGTGCGCTCGAGCAGCGCGAGGTCGCGGAAGTCGTCGACCTCGAGCACCCGCCACCCGTAGGCGGCGTAGCGGGCGCGCACGTCCTCCGCGAAGGCGTCGTCGGTGCCGCCGTCGATCGTGATGCGGTTGTCGTCCCAGATGAGCACGAGATTCTCGAGCCCCAGCGTGCCCGCGAGGCTCGACGCCTCGCCCGAGACGCCCTCCTGCAGGCAGCCGTCGCCCGCGAGCACGAACACCGTCGGGTCGAACACGCCCGTGCCCGCGCCGTGCAGCGCCTCGTCGCGGCGCGCGGCGAGCGCGATGCCGACCGCGGATGCGACGCCCTGCCCCAGCGGCCCCGTCGACATCTCGACGCCCGGCGTGTGCCGCAGCTCCGGATGCCCCGGCGTGCGCGCGTCGAGCTGCCTGGACGCGGCGACGTCGGCGAGCGTCAGGTCGTAGCCGGTGAGGTGCAGCTGCGTGTACAGCAGCAGGCTCGCGTGGCCCGCAGACAGCACGAAGCGGTCGCGGCCCTCCCACGCGGGATCGGCCGGGTCGTGGCGCAGGATGCGCTGGAACAGCACGTGCGCGAGCGGCGCCATCGCCATCGCGGTGCCCGCATGGCCGTGGCCCTTCGCCTGCACGACGTGCGCGGGGATCGCGATCGCGGCCGCGACGGCCCGCCGCTCGGCCTCGTGGCGGGCTCCCAGCACGGGGTCGGGCAGGATCGTGGTGACGTCGTCGGCCATGTCCGCTACTTTGGCATAGAAGTAGTCGAAAGTCGACGCGACGCATCGGCCGTCGAGGGCCGCAGCGATGCCGAGAGGAGGCACGAGATGCCCAAGCACCTGTCCACGGGCTCCGGCGTCGTGCTCGACCTCATCCGCTCCGGCGAGGCCACGACGCGCAGCGAGCTCGTCGACCGCCTCGGCTGGTCGCGCGTCACCATCGGCCGCCGCCTCGACGAGCTGCTCGAACCCGGCATCGTCGTGCGCTCCGGCCAGCAGGACTCCCGTGGCGGCCGCCCCGCCGAGGAGTTCGCCGTCAACGCCGACTCGGGCGTGCTGCTCGCGATGGACATCGGCTCGAGCCACACGAAGGTCGGCGTCACCGACCTCGTCTCGACCGTGCTCAGCGAGGACGAGGCCGACATCGGCCTGTTCGACGGCCCCGACGACATCTTCGACTGGGCCATGCAGGTGTTCGAGCACCTGCTGGCCGCGCACGGCCGCTCGACGGCCGACGTGCGCGGCATCGGCATCGGCGTGCCAGGCGCCGTCGACTCCCGCACCGGCATCCTCGGCAGCCCGCAGCTCGACCCGCGATGGGACGACGTCGAGATCTCCAGGTACCTCGGCTCGCTCATGCCCGACGTCGTCGTCGCCGTCGACCGCGACGTCAACATCCTCGCCGTCGGCGAGTCGCGCCTGGCATGGCCCGAGTACCGCGACCTCGTCGTCGTGAAGGCCGGCATCGGCGTCGGATGCGCCTTCGTGCTCGACGGCGACATCCTGCGCGGCTCCCGCGGCGGCGCCGGCCAGCTGAGCGCCCCGTTGCGCGAACGCCTCAGCGAGCCGCTGCGCCGCCTCGAGACGGTCGCCTCGGGCGGCACGGTGCGCGACGACCTCGCCCGCGGCGGCGCCCGCATCCGCACCTCCTCCGACATCGTCGCGCTCGTGGATGCGGGCGACGAGGATGCGATCGCCGCGCTCGAGGAGATCGGCGAGGTCATCGGCTACGCGATCGCCGACGTCGTCGGCCTGCTGAACCCCTCCGCCGTCGTCATCGGCGGCAACCTCGCAGGGGCCGGCGAACGCTTCATCGGCTCGATCCGGCGCGCGATCTTCGGTGCGAGCCACGTGTTCTCTCGGCAGGGTCTCGTGGTGGAGCGCTCGCGCCTGGGCTCGAAGGCCGGCGTGCGTGGCGCGTCGCTGCTCGCGCAGGATGCGCTGTTCGACGCCGACCGCATCAGCCGCATCACGCGTCGCCGCGCGGGCGGCTGACGCCGCTTCGACGCCTGCCGGGTGGCGCCGCGGTGCCGCCTCCAACGCCCGGATCGGTCGCAGTTGCACGGTGACTGGTCACCGTTGCACCGAAACTGCGACCAGTCACGTGCAACTGCGACCAGTCATCCAGAAACTGCGACCAGTCACGTCCGCGTGCGGAGCGGGAGACGGCGCGCTTTCGACCAATAGTGTGCAGAAGTCGCCGTTTCGGGGTAGTGTCGGCGACGCCCGAGAAGGATGACCATCCCTCGACGACGAAGGAGCGCGACGTGGACCTGGCCGACCAGCTGCCCGAGGAGGCGATCGCCACCGGCGTCGCCGCCGCCGACTGGCGCGCAGCCATCCGAGCAGCGGGCGACCGACTCGTCGCCGCAGGCGTCACGACCGACGCGTACACCGACGAGATGATCGCCGCCGTCGACGAGCACGGCCCCTACATCGTCATCGCACCCGGCTTCGCGCTCGCCCACTCGCGCCCGAGCCCCGCCGTGCAGCGCACCGGCATCTCGTGGGTGTCGCTCGCCGAGCCCGTCGCGTTCGGCTCGAAGGCCAACGACCCCGTGCGGCTCGTCGTCGGCCTCGCCGCCACCGACCACGACGGCCACCTCGAGGTCATGGCCGCGCTCGCCGGCATCCTCTCCGACGACGACGCCCTCGAGGCGCTGCTCGCCGCCGACTCCCCCGCCACCGTGCGGTCGCTGCTCGCCGAGCACGCGACCGTCTGACGCATCCGAACGACCGAAGAACGAGAGAGGCACACCATGAAGATCGTCGCAGTCTGCGGCATGGGCATCGGCACCTCGGTGCTGCTCAAGATGAACGCGGAGAAGGCGCTGCGCGCGCTCGGCGTCGACGACGCCGACGTCGAGGCCGCCGACATCGGCACCGCTCGCGGCGCCGCGCGCACGGCCGACGTCGTGCTCACCTCCGACGAGCTCGCACCCGAGATCGGCGACGTCCCCGCGACCGTCATCGTGATCGACAACTTCACAAGCGTCGCCGAGATCACCGAGAAGCTCACGCCGCACATCGGCTGAGCGCCCTCCCC
>NZ_CEEDMM010000025.1:0-42533 GCF_979255995.1 Agrococcus sp. AC640b | reverse complement strand
CCGCCCACGACGTCGCCGGAGCCCACGCCGTCGACGCCGCCGGAGCCGAGCGAGCCCGCGCCCACCGAGTCGAGCGCACCGCCGTCCGCCGAGCCCTCGCCGGCGCCGACGCCGTAGCGCGCGTCGGCGTCCAGCCGACCCGCAGACGCCCTGCAGCCGGCGCTGCGGGTCGCACGCCATGCTGGGGCGATCATGCTCGGGGGAGGCGGCGGATGATCCGGTGGGCCTTCGCGATCGTGCTGCTGATCGGCGGCCTGCTGCCGCTCACGGGCTTCACGTTCCTGGGCGACGACGCCGCCGACGAGCACCCGGTGGCGATCGCCTCCGGGTTCGTGCTCATGGCCTGGCCGCTGCTCTACGTCGTCGTCGGCACCGCCGGCGTGGTCGACGCCGTCGTCCGCGCCGTGCGTGGCGACATGCGCACCCTCGCCACCGGCATGCTCGCGGTCAAGCTCTCGAGCATCCCGTTCTTCGTGCTGAGCTTCGTCATGTCGCTCGGGCTGCTGACGTTCCTCACCCTCATCGCCGTGCCTGCGATCCTCACGGTGCCCGTCGCGGTCGTGATCACCTACCTCGCGATGCTGCCGACGTCGGCGTACGGCGTCGCAGCCCTCATCCGCCTCCGGCGCGACCGCATGGTCGGCGGCGTCTTCTTCTGGCTCCTGCTGCCGATGCACCTCCTGTTCGTCGTCGACGTCGTGGCCTCGATCGTCGTCTTCGCACGCATCCGCCGCATCCTCGCCGTACCGCCGCCGATGCACGAGTGGCGGGCGCCCGAGCAGGTGACGGCGCTGCAGCCGCGTCCGCCGTCGCCCTAGGTACGCGCCCGCCTGCTCGGCCGAAGCACGCCGCGCACCGCGCCGCAACCCGCCCGACGACCGCACGTGCCGGGCTACGCTCGCCAGGTCATGGATGGGGATCTCCACGCGCCGACGCTCGAGGTCGGATCGCTGCTCGCGGGTCGCTACCGCGTCGGCGCGATGCTCGGCGCGGGAGGCATGGCCACGGTGCACCGAGCGACCGACGAGGTGCTGGGGCGCGACGTCGCGATGAAGGTGCTCGCGCACGCGGGCGAGGATCCCGCGGCCCGTCGTCGGGAGCAGACGGAGATCGAGATGCTCGCAGCGCTGAGCCATCGCGCGCTCGTGCCCGTGCACGACGCCGCGATCGTGCGCCTCGCAGGCGGCCTCAGCACGATCATCGTCATGGAGCTCGTCGACGGGCCCACGCTCGCGCGACGGCGAGCGGACGGCGTGATCGCCGACGCCGAGCTCGCACGCCTCGCGCTGGACGTCGCCGAGGCGCTCGTCGTCGTCCACGCGCGAGGGATCGTGCATCGCGACGTCAAGCCGTCGAACATCCTGCTCGCGCCGTCGCCGCTCGCGGGCCGGGAGTTCGACGCGAGGCTCGCCGACTTCGGCATCGCGACGCTCGAGGGTGGCGCGCGCCTCACGGCGACGGGGGCGGTGCTCGGCACGGCCGCATATCTGAGTCCCGAGCAGGCGATGGGCGGCGCCGTGACGGCGGCGACCGACGTCTACTCGCTGGGGCTCGTGCTGCTCGAGGCCATCACGGGATCGCGGGAGTTCCCAGGGCCCATGCTCGAGGCGCTGACGGCGCGGATGCTGCGCGACCCAGTGATCCCCGAGACCATGCATCCGCGCTGGGGTGCGCTGCTCGCCGCGATGACCGCGCGGGAGGCCGACGAGCGTCCCTCGCCCCAGCAGGTGGTCGAGATCGCGACCGGCCTCGTCGCCGACCGCGTGCCGGCATCGACCGTCGCGGTCGCCGCCACGCTGCCGCTGCCCGCGCCGTCCATGTCCGCGCCGTCCATGTCCGCGTCGGCGCGGTGGGATGAGGCCGGCGCCTCCTCGGCGGCGGCCTCGACGGTCGTCCACGCTGCCTCCCCAGCGCAGGCGACCGAGGGCAGGCGACCCTGGCGACGCGTGCTGGGGATCGCGGCGGCAGCGGCGACCATCGCCGCGGTCGTCGGCGTCGCCATCGCGATGCAGCCGTCGACGAGCGCGCCGTCCGAGGTCGCCGAGGTCTCCTCCCCGCCGGAGACGACGTCGCCCAGCGTGTCCCCGGTCCCCGATCCCGTCCAGCCGACCGAGGTCGCCCCGACCATCGCACCCACGGTCGCACCTCCGCTCGAGCCCACCGTCGAGCCCGGCAATGGCGGCAACGGCAACGGCGGTGGCGGGAACGGCGCCGGCGGAGGCGGGAACGGCAACGGCGGAGGCGGCAACGGCAACGGCAACGGGAACGGGAACGGGAACGGCTGAGCCAGGGCTCAGCAGGGCCACCCTCGCCGGGAAGCGGGGAGCCGGTGTGCGCGTTGCCAGCATCCTGACCGGTACCGTGCGGAGCACGGTCGGACGCGGCGAGAGGCGAGCATGGCACGTGGGGTCGGATGGGCGCAGGCCGTCATCGACAGGATGCGCACCGAGTCGGGCAGCGCGCTGCTGCTCGTGGTCGTCTCGATCGTCGCGCTGCTGTGGGCGAACTCGCCGTGGTCGCAGACGTACGTCGACCTGTGGCACACCGAGGCGGCCGTCACGATCGGCGACTTCGCGATCGACCTGAGCCTCCACCACTGGGTCAACGACGGCCTCATGGTCATCTTCTTCTTCCTCATCGGCCTCGAGGTGCGCGAGGAGCTCGCCGTCGGATCGCTGCGCGACCGCAGGCGGGCGCTCGTGCCGCTCGCCGCCGGTCTCGCGGGCGTCGCGCTGCCTGCCGCGATCTACCTCGCGATCGCAGGCCGCGAGGCGGCGAGCGGCTGGGGCGTCGTCATCGGCACCGACACGGCGTTCCTGCTCGGGGCGCTCGCGCTCGTCGGCCCCAGGATGTCGGCGCAGCTGCGCGTGTTCCTGCTGACGCTCACCGTCGTCGACGACTTCCTCGCCGTCACGATCATCGGCGTCTTCTACACCGACGACGTGCAGCTCGTGCCGCTCGGCATCGCCGTCGTGAGCCTCGCGCTGCTGTACTGGCTGGGCCGTGCACGACAGTGGCGTTCGAGCCCGTACGTCACGGTGATCGTCGTGCTGTGGGCGGCGACGCTGCTGTCGGGCATCCACCCGTCGCTCGCAGGCATGGCCGCGGGCCTCCTCGTGCCTGCCGCCGCGACCGAGCGCGGCGACGTGCTCGCCGCCAAGCACCTGTTCCGCGACTACTGGCAGTCGCCGGATGCCTCCGTCGCGCGATCGGTGCAGCGAGGGCTCGCGCGCTCCATCTCGGTGAACCAACGCCTCCACGAGGTGCTGCGCGGCCCGGTGTCGCTCGTGATCGTGCCGATCTTCGCGCTCGCGAACGCAGGCGTCGACCTGCGCGGCGGCGTGCTGGGCGAGGCGCTCACGAGCCCCGTGACGTGGGGCGTCGTCGCGGGCCTCGTGCTCGGCAAGCTCGGCGGCATCGCGCTGGGGGCGTGGGGCGCGGTGCGCGCGGGCCTCGGACGCCTGCCGGACGGCGTCGGGCCGGGCAGCGTCGCTGGCGGTGCCGCGCTGTCCGGCATCGGCTTCACGATGTCGCTGCTCATCATCTCCCTCGCGTTCGAGGGCGAGACGGCCGACGCCGCGACCGTGGGCGTGCTCATCGCGCTCGTGCTGTCGTGGGCGCTCGGCTGGATCGTGTTCCGTGTCGCCCGCACGAAGATGGGCGAGACCGAGGCCGACCTGCCCTCGACGCTCGAGCCCGCGTTCGACCCCGAGCTCGACCACACGCGCGGCACCGAGGGTGCGCAGCTGACGGTCGTGGAGTACCTCGACTTCGAGTGCCCGTTCTGCGCCCGTGCGACGGGCATGTGGAAGGACATCCGCGAGCACTTCGGCGACCGCGTGCGGTACGTCGTGCGCCACCTGCCGCTCGACGACGTGCACCCCCACGCGCGCGGCGCGGCGATCGCGGCCGAGGCCGCCGCGCGCCAGGACCGCTTCTGGGAGATGCACGACGTGCTGTTCGCGAACCAGTCGGCGCTCGAGCCGAGCGACCTGCGGCGCTACGCCGAGCAGGTCGGGCTCGACCTCGACCGCTACGACGAGGACGTCGCCGACGAGGCCACCGCGCGCCTGGTCGAGAAGCACGCGCGCAGCGCGCGCGACAGCGGCGCGCGCGGCACCCCGACGTTCTTCATCGACGGCACGCGGCACCGCGGACCGCACGACGGTCGCACGATGATCGCCGCGATCGAGGCGAAGGAGGCGGCGCTGGCATCCGCCAGGCGCCGCTCGTAGCTGGCCCCCCGAGGCCAGCGCCGTGCGGCGTCGCAGCGTGCGCCGCCGAACCTGCACGGGAGGCGTTCCTCAGGTGCACCATGCATGCGAGGTGCCGCTGACGTGCAGGTTCGGCGCTCGCGCTCGGGGCATCTCGCGACCGCGCAGCTCAGCCGGTGAGCTGCAGGGCGCGCAGGCGCGCGAGCTCGGCATGCACGAGCGGCAGCGCCGATGCGCCCTCGCCTGCCGCCGACGCGACGCGCTTCATCGAGCCCGCGCGCACGTCGCCGACGGCGAAGATGCCGCGCACCGTCGTCTCGAGGCTCGCAGGCGGCACGCCGTCGACCCACGCGTGCATGGGCACGTCGCGACCCGTGAGCACGAAGCCGTGGTCGTCGCGGGCGATGTCGTCGGGCAGCCAGCCGCAGGCGGGGTCGGCGCCGAGCATGCAGCACAGCCCGTCGGCGGCGAGCGTCTCGCGCTCGCCGGTGTCGAGGTCCTCGACCGTGAGGTGCTCGAGCCTGGCTGCGCCACCGCCGTCGACGACCGCCGTGCGGCACCGCACGTGCACGGCGGGCGTCGCGGCGATCTCGCGGATGAGGTACTCCGACATCGTCTCGGCGAGGTCGCCGCGGCGCACGAGCATCGTCACCGAGCGCGCGAACTTCGCCAGGTGCACGGCCGCCTGGCCCGCGGAGTTGCCCGCGCCCACCACGAACACGTCGCGATCCTGCATCTCGCGCGCCATCGTCGTCGCCGAGCCGTACGTGACGCCGTTGCCGACGTGCTCGTCGACCCCGTCGACCGCGAGCCGGCGGTACTGCACGCCGGTGGCGAGCACGACGGTGCGCGCGCAGATCTGCGCGCCGTCGACGAGCACGTGGTGGTGCTCGGGCTCATGCTCCGGCCCGCGCTCGATGCGTGCCGCCGACCTGCCGGTGTAGAACCTCGCGCCGAAGCGGCTCGCCTGGATGCGGGATCGTTGCGCGAGCCGCATGCCCGAGATGCCGCGCGGGAAGCCGAGGTAGTTGCGGATCATCGACGACGAGCCGGCCTGCCCGCCGATCGCGTCGCGCTCGAGCACGATCGTCGACAGGCCCTCGGAGGCGGCGTACACGGCGGCGGCGAGGCCGGCGGGACCCGCACCCACGACGACGACGTCGGCGACCTCGCCGTCTGGGATGGCGTCGAAGCCGCCGTACATCGCCTCGCTCACCTTCGCGGGCGTCGCATCCTGCAGCACCTGCCCCGTGAACGAGCGCACGAGCGGCAGCACGGCATCGGAGCCGGCGATCTCGAGCATGCCGAGGGCCTCGGGAGCGTCGGGGGCGAGCACCCGGTTGGGCATGCCGAGCCGGTCGAGCAGGTCGCGGATGGCGCCGACGCGGCGGTCGCCTGGCTCGGCGACGATGTCGGCGGACGACACCACGGGCCCCGCCACCGACCATCCCCACTCCGAGAGCAGCTCGGTGAGGGCGATGTGGAACTCCTCGTCGCGCGTGCCGCGTGGCACGCCGACGAACGTGTCGATGTCGCGGCGAAGGATCGCGAGCCGCATCTCCTCGATGGCGTCGGCGTACTCGCCTGGCACGAGCAGCGCGACGCGGCGGGCAGCGGGCGCCAGCTCCTGGGTGTCGTGCAGCAGCGCGAGGCCCGGGCCGTCGGGCAGCGCCCGCTCGGCGCCGAGCATCGCCACCTGCGTGCCTGCCTCGACGAGCTCCGCGAGGCGTGCGAGCGTCGAGGCCGCGTCGGGTGCGATCTCGATGCGGTAGTCGCGGTCGTACCGGGCGCGGAACTCGCGGTCGATCGACTCGGCGGCGTCGTTCGAGGCGAGCAGGATGACGGGACGCGTGTCCATGCGGTCAGGATAGGCGGCGCGTCGCGCGTGCGCGCCGTGCGGATCGGCGGCGATGCGCCTGGTCAGCTCGCGGTCGCGCGCCGCACGGGGTCGGCGGGGCACGCGTCCTGGTCGCCGCTGGCGTCGGCGTCGGCGTCGGCGGTGATCGCGAGGCGTCGCTCGGGGTCGAGCCGGCCGAGGATCGCGGATGCGATGCGCGCGAGATCGTCGACGCCGGCGTCGTCGAGGCCGTCGAGGATCGTCGAGCGCACGGCGCGTGCGTGCACGGGCACCGCGGCGAGGTACGCCTGCTCGCCGGCGGGCAGCAGCACGGCGTTCGTGGCGCGACCGTCCTCCTCGCAGGCGGCGCGCTGCACGAGGCCCTTGCGCTCGAGCGCCGTGACGACCCGCGAGAGCCGCGGCAGCGTCGCGTTCGTGCGGGAGGCGAGGGCCGTGAGGCGCAGTCGGCCCCGGTCGGCCTCGTGGAGCGCCTCGAGCAGGGTGAGCTCGAACGACGTGAGCCCCGTGGGTGCGAGCTCGCGGTCGAGGGCGGTGGGCAGCAGCTCGAGCATCGCGTGGAGGCGGGCGATCGCGACGCGCTCGCGGTGCTGGAGTGGGCCCATGCCTCCAGCGTAGCCATTGGTTGCAGGTACAAGCAATGGCTGATAGTTTCAGGTACAAGCAACGGCAGGGAGCCAAGGGCCATGACTGGGACGACCGACGAGCGAGTGCTGGACGCCGCGACCTCGATGGGTGCCGTGACGCTGCGCGTCGGCGACCTCGAGGGCATGGCCGACTACTACGCGGGCGCGTTCGCGATGGAGCCGCTCGAGGAGGCCGCGCGCGGCCGCGAGGTGCATCGCGTGCTCGGCCGCGGCAGCACGCCGCTCGTGCGCCTCGTGCACACGCCCGGCCTGCCCGCCGTCGATCGCAGGCAGTCGGGCCTCTTCCACACGGCGTTCCTGTTCGAGGACGCATCCGCGCTCGCCGCGACCGTCTACCGGGCCGCGCAGGAGCCGCGCAGCCGCTTCGTCGGCTCGAGCGACCACCTCGTCAGCGAGGCGTTCTACTTCACCGACCCCGAGGGCAATGGGGTCGAGCTGTACACCGACCGCGACCGGTCGACGTGGATCCACGACGGCGAGCAGATCCGCATGGCGACGAACCATCTCGACCCGAACGCGTACCTGCGCCGCCACCTCGAGCAGCGCGCGGTCGATGCGGGCCCCGCGCTCGCGGGCGCCGTCGGGCACGTGCACCTGCAGGTGGGCGACGTCGAGGCGGCGCGGGCGTTCTACGTCGACGCCCTGGGCTTCGAGACGACCGTGTCGACGTATCCGGGCGCGCTGTTCGCCTCCGCGGGCGGCTACCACCACCACGTGGCGATGAACACGTGGAACAGCGCAGGCTCGGGCCCGCGCGCCGCGAGCCTCGGCCTCGGCGACGTGTCGGTGACGGTGCCGACGGCGGAGGGGCTCGATGCGCTCGCAGCTCGCCTGCGCGCCCGGGGCCTCCCGTTCGCCGCCGATGGCCGCTCGGTCACGGTCGCGGACCCGTGGGGCACGCAGGTGACCGTCGCGCTGCCCGATCTCACCACCGACGAGCTGCTCGCCCGCTGACCGCTCGGCCCGCATGGCTGGGCCGCGAACGGGGCCCGATCCTGCGCGGATCGGGCCCCGTCTCGTGGTGGCGTCGCTACGGGCGCAGCAGCACCTTGCCGACGCGGCCCGGCGTGAGGCTCGCGCGCACGGCATCCCGCACGTCCTCGAAGGGGTGGATGCTCGACACCGGCAGCGTGAGCACGCCGGTTGCGATGCGCTCTGCGAGCTCGCCGAAGAGCGCCTGCCGCGTCTCGGCGTCCATCGTCCTGCTGACGACGGCGCCCCAGAATCCGCGCACCGTGGCCTGCTTGAAGATGAGGTCGCCCGAGCGCAGCTCGAGCACGGGCGAGTCCATCGCGCCGAACGCGATGAGCGTGCCGCCCTCGCCGAGCACCGACAGCACGTCGCCGGCGGAGGAGCCGCCGACCGAGTCGACGCCCGCGACGATCGGCGCGTCGCCCACGAGCGCGGCGACCTGCTCGCGCCAGTCGTCGGCGTCGGTCGCGACGACGTTGCCGATGCCCGCCTCGCGCAGCTCGTCGACGGCGGCCGCGCGACGCACGAGCCCGACGACGTGCACGCCGCGCGCCTCGGCGAGCTGGGCGACCATGCGGCCCACGGCGCCGTTCGCGGCGTTCTGCACGATCCACGATCCCGGCTCGAGGCTCAGGTCGTGCAGCAGCGAGATGGCGCTGAACGGCATCGCCACGAGCTGGGCGGCCGCCTCGTCGGGCAGTCCGTCCGGCGCGGGCACGAGCGAGGCGGCGTCGGCGAGCACGTGCTCTGCCCACACGCCGAACGTGCCGCCCGTGACGACGCGATCGCCGACGGCGAGCGAGTCGACGCCCTCGCCGAGCGCGTCGACGATGCCGACGGCCTCGGTGCCGCTCGCGGCGGGCAGGTCGGGCACGAACCCGTAGGTGCCGCGCACCGTCCAGAGGTCGTGGTTGTGGATGGCGGCGAGCAGGATGCGCACGCGCACCTGTCCGGGGCCGGGCTCGGGGGTGGGGCGGTCTGCGACCGACAGGACGTCGGCCGGCTCGCCGAACGTCTCGTGCACGACTGCACGCATGGGGTGCTCCTCTCGAGAGCGGGGATGGGTCGGGGGATGACGGGGCGCGTCAGCGCCGTCTGCGGGTGCGGATGCGGTGCAGCAGCGCGTGCCGCGCACCGGTCGACCACAGGGCGCCTGCGACGAGCAGGGGCTGGAACCAGAGGCGTGCGAAGCGCGCCGCGTCGGTGTCGAGGCCGAAGCCGTCGCGCCCGTGCACCCACTGGGCGAGGTTGCCGGGGAAGACGGCGACGAAGAACGCCGCGGCCGCGACGCCCACGGCGACGCGGCGTCGCCTGGCGGCGGCGAGCGCGAGGCCGAGCACGATCTCGACGACGCCGGATGCGAGCACGGTGACGTCGGGATCGAGTGGCACGAACCGCGGGACCTGCGCCTGGAAGTCGTCGCGGGCGACCGTGAGGTGGGCGATGCCCGCGCCCACGAGGGCGACGCCCATGAGGATGCGCACGACGTGCTGCGCCGGCCGTCGTCCGCGGCGGCGGTCCTCGCGGGCGTCGGTCACGTCAGTCGTCCGTGACCGTGACGGTCACGTCGATGTTGCCGCGCGTCGCGTTGGAGTACGGGCACACCTGGTGCGCGGCGTCGGCGAGCTCCTGCGCCTGGTCGTGCGGCAGGTCGGGGATGACGACCTCGAGCTCGACGGCGAGGCGGTAGCCGCCCGAGCCGTCGGGGCCGATGTGCACGCGGCCGCCGACGCTCGAGTCGGCGATCTGCACCTTCTTGGCACGTGCGACGCCCTGCAGCGCGGAGTGGAAGCACGCGGCGTAGCCGGCGGCGAAGAGCTGCTCGGGGTTCGAGCCGGCGCCGGTGCCGCCCATCTCGGCGGGCACGGCCATGTCGATGGCGAGGCGGCCGTCCGGCGTCGTGACCTTGCCATCGCGGCCGGCGCCGGTCGAGAGTGCCTCAGCGGTGTAGAGCACGTCCATGGTGATCCTCCTGGATGTCGTGGGTGGGGAAGTCGGGTGGAGCCGTCAGGCGCGGGCGGCGTGCATCGACGCCGTCAGGCCCTGCAGGCGCGCGAGCAGCAGCTCGTCGTCGCGGTCGCCGACGACGCCCATGGCGCCTGCGATGGCGGCGGGGATGTGGGCGAGCTCTCCGCGCAGGGCGAGGCCTCGCCTCGTCGGCGCGACCTCGACGACGCGGGCGTCGTCGGTGCGGCGCACGCGCTGCACGAGGCCGTCGTCCTCCATGCGCCGCAGCAGCGGCGAGAGGGTGCCGCTGTCGAGCTGCATGCGCTCGCCGAGTCCGCGCACGCTCTGCGGCCCCTCGACCCAGAGCGTCACGAGCACGAGGTACTGCGGGTACGTGAGGCCCCACGGCTCCAGCAGCGAGCGGTAGGTCTGCGTCGTCGCGCGCGTCGCCGCGTAGAGCGCGAAGCACAGCATCTCGTCGGTCACGGCCATGGAAGAAGCATTGCACGCAATCGAATCGTGCACAACTCAATCGAGGACGGATGCGCCATGGAGACGGTGGCCCCGGAACGCGGCCCCGGGCTGGCGCGACGGTCACGCCGTGGATGCCTCTGTTTTGACAACGGTTCTCATTCGCGAGTAGCGTCGGCTCCATGCCTCGCCTGTCCACGCGCATCGCCCTGCCCGCCCTCGTCGCGGTGTCCGCCATCGCCCTCGCCGGGTGCTCCTCGTCGGCCGACTCGAGCGCAGGCGACGACGGCACGCTGCAGGTCGTCGCGACGACGACGCAGATGGGCGACGTCGTGCGCGAGATCGTGGGCGACGACGCCGACGTGACGCAGCTGCTGCAGCCCGGCCAGTCCGCCCACTCGTACGACCCGACGCCCGAGGCGCTGCAGGCGCTCGCGGATGCCGACGTGCTCGTCATCAACGGCGCGGGGCTCGAGGAGTGGCTCGACGACACCATCGAGGCGTCGGGCTTCGACGGCGAGCTCGTCGACGCCTCCGCCGACGTGCACCTGCACGAGGGCGAGGCGCACGACCACGGCGACGAGGAGCACGCAGAGGGGGAGCACGCAGAGGGGGAGCACGCCGACGAGTCCTCGTCGAGCGAGCCCGCGGCATCCGAGTCCGAGGAGCACGCCGACGAGGACCACGACCACGACCACGGCGGCACCGACCCGCACGTGTGGAGCGACCCGCACCAGGTCGTGCACATGGCCGAGACGATCGGCGCGGGCATCGCCGCCGCCGACGAGGCGAACGCCGAGACCTTCGAGGCCTCGACCGAGGCGTACGTCGCGCAGCTCGAGGAGCTCGACGCGTGGGTGCACGCCTCCATCGAGCAGGTGCCCGCCGAGCAGCGTCTGCTCGTGACGAACCACGACACCTTTTCGTACCTCGCCGAGGCGACGGACATGACGATCGTCGGCAGCGTCATGCCGTCGTTCGACGACAACGCCGAGCCGAGCGCCGCCGACATCGACGCGCTCGTCGCCGCGATCCGCGAGTCGGGCGTGCGCGCCGTGTTCTCCGAGACGAGCATCGACCCGCAGATCGCCGAGACGATCGCGAGCGAGGCGGACGTCGAGGTCTACTCGGGCGAGGACGCGCTGTACGCCGACTCGCTCGGCGCGGAGGGCACGCCGGGGGCGACGTACGTCGGCAGCGTCGTGCACAACGTGACGCTCATCGTCGAGTCGTGGGGCGTCGAGCCGCTGCCGGTGCCGGATACGCTCGCTCCGTGAGCGTCGTCCGGATCGATCGTGCGTCCTTCCGCAGGGGAGGGCGCACGGTGCTGTCCGGCGTGACCTTCGCGGTGGAGCCCGGCGAGGCCGTCGCGCTCGTCGGGCCCAACGGCGCAGGCAAGTCGACGCTGCTCGACGGACTGCTCGGGCTCGTGCCGCACGACGCCGAGCGCTTCGAGGTGCCCACGGGCCCCGGTGCCATCGGCATGCTCCCGCAGTCGTCGACGACGGATGCCGCGTTCCCCATCTCGCTCGAGCAGGTCGTCATGCAGGGCCGCACCGCGCGCCTCGGGCTGCGCTGGCCCGGCCGCGCAGACCGCGACGCGGTCGCGGCCGCGCTCGAGACCGTGCGCCTCACGGCGCACGCCAAGGCTCGCTTCGGCGACCTCTCCGGAGGCCAGCAGCGTCGCGGCCTGCTCGCGCGCGCCATCGCGGGCGAGCCTGCGCTGCTGCTGCTCGACGAGCCGTTCAACGGGCTCGACTCGGCGAGCAGGCAGTCGCTGCTCGACGCCGTCGAGCGCCTGAAGGCGGCTGGCGTCGCGCTCGTCGTCACGACCCACGACCTCGAGCTCGCACGCGCCGTCTGCGAGCGCACGCTGCTCATCGACCGCGAGCAGATCGCGTTCGACGACACGGTGTGCGTGCTCACGCTCGAGCAGGTGCGCAAGACCTTCGAGCACCACGCGGTCGAGATCGACGGGCACACGCTCGCGACCGCAGAGCATCACGCGGCTGAGCACGGCCACGAGCACGACACGCACCGCGAGCACGAGGTCGACCCGCACGAGCGCCACCGCTGATCGTGCTCGACCTCGTCACCCCCTTCGCGCTGCCGTTCATGCTGCGGCCGCTCGTGCTGCTGCTCGGCCTCGCCGTCGCTGCGGGCACCGTCGGCACGATCGTGAACCTGCGCAGGCTCGAGTTCGCCTCCGACGGCCTCACCCACGCCGTCTTCCCCGGCCTCGTCATCGGCTTCATCGTCGCGGGCGCAGGCGGCGTGCTGCCCGGCGCGCTCGTCGCCGCGGTCGTCGCGGCGCTCGTGCTCGTGGTCGTCGCGAGGCGCACGGGCACCGAGACGGGCGTCGCGATCGTGCTCACCGCCTGCTTCTCGCTCGGCGTCGTGCTCGTGTCGCTGCGCTCGGAGTGGGCGGGGCAGATGGAGTCGTTCTTCTTCGGCAGCCTGCTCACCGTCACCGACGGGCAGCTGTGGCTGTCGCTCGCGATCGTCGCCGTCGCGGTCGTCGGCGTCGTCGTCACGTGGCGCTGGCAGGTGCTGCGCGCGTTCGACGAGCACGCGGCCCGCGTCGCAGGCGTGCCGGTGCGCAGCACCGACGTCGTCGCGAACGTCGCCGTCGCCCTCGTGGTCGTCGCCGCATCCGCCGCCGTCGGCACCCTGCTCGTGCTCGCCGTGCTCATCGTGCCCGCCGCCGCCTCCCGTGCCGTCACGCGCCGCGTCGTGCCCGGCGCGCTCGTCGCGACCGGCATCGCGGCGGGAGCCTCGTGGCTGGGGATGTCGCTGGCGTTCTCGGCGTCGATGGCGGGCGTGCAGGCGTCGCCGTCGTCGATCGTCGCCCTCACGATGCTCGCCGCGTACCTCGTGGCGCTCGCCGTGGGTGCCGTGCGCGACGGTGCGCTCGCCAGGAGGGTCACGGCATGACGCTCGACTACTTCTCGCGTGCGCTGCTCGAGGCGGTGCTCGCCGGTGCGCTCGCCGGGCTCGTGGGCGTGCTCGTCGTGCTGCGCGGGCGCGCGTTCTTCACGATGTCGCTCACGCACGCGACGTTCCCCGGCGCCGTGCTCGCCGCGATCCTCGGCGTCTCCATCCCGCTCGGCGCGGCCGCGACCGCCGTGGCGCTCGTGCTCGTGGCGACGCTCGTCGGCCGCATCCGCACGCAGGGCTCCGCCGTCGCCTCCGGCATCATGCTCACCGCGGGCTTCGCGGTCGGGTCGTTCGCCGAGACGGCCACGCACGTGCCCGTCGACGTCGGCTCGTTCCTCACCGGCACGATCCTCGCGACGACGACGGCCGACCTGTGGCTCACGGCCGCCGTGCTCGGCGTCGCCATCGCCGCGATCGGGCTGTACGGGCGCCACCTGCTGTTCGCGTCGTTCGACGAGGCCGGCTTCCGCGCCGCGGGCCTGCACCCTGCGCGGGCGGAGGCGGTGTCGCTCGCGCTCATCGCCGCGACCGTCGTGGCGATCATGCCGGCGCTCGGCGCGATCCTCGCCGTCGGGCTCATCGTCGCGCCCGCTGCCGCGGCGAGGCGGCTCGTGCGCTCCGCGACGACGATGCTGTGGGTCGCGCCGCTCATCGGCGTCGTGTGCGCCGTCGCCGGGCTGCTCGTCTCGCGGGCCTGGTCGGTCTCGGCAGGCGGCGCGATCACGCTCATCGCCGCCGCCGTCGTCGGCCTCGCGCACCTCGTGCCGCGGCGCTCCGCCGCCCTCGCCGCTCCCACGTCGCCCGCGGCCGCGGGTAGCGTGGTCGCATCATGACCGACGTGCGCCGACGATCCACGAAGCAGCGCGAGGCCGTGCGCGAGGCGCTCGACGCCGCCGACGGCTTCGTGTCCGCGCAGTCGCTGCACGCGACGATGCGCGAGGGAGGCTCGACCGTGGGCCTCGCGACCGTGTACCGCGCGCTGTCGACGCTCGAGGGCGACGGCGTCGCCGACTCGGTGCTGCACGAGGGCGAGACCGTCTACCGCGCGTGCACGCCCACGCACCATCACCACCTCATCTGCCGGGTCTGCGGCCGCACGGTCGAGCTCGACGCCGACCCCGTGGAGTCGTGGACGCGCGAGGTCGCTGCGAGGCACGGCTACTCCGACCCGCACCACACCATCGAGATCACCGGCATCTGCGACCGGCATGCCCCGGGAGGCGACGCATGATCGAGATCCTGTCCGCACGCGAGGTCGAGGCGGCGAAGCCGGCCGGCGAGCTCGTCGGCCGCATCCTGCAGACCGTCCGCGACCGCGTCGTGCCCGGCACGAACCTGCTCGAGATCGACGCGTGGGCCGCCGAGATGATCCGCGACGCCGGCGCGACCTCCTGCTACGTCGACTACGCGCCGTCGTTCGGGCGCGGACCGTTCGGCTTCCACATCTGCACCGCGATCGACGACGCCGTGCTGCACGGCAAGCCGTACGACCGCGTCGTGCGGCAGGGCGAGCTGCTCACGCTCGACCTCGCCGTCATCGTCGACGGCTGGGCGGCCGACTCGGCGCTCACGTTCGGCGTGGGCGGCACGCGGCCGGAGGACGTCGCGCTCGTGGATGCCACGCGCCTCGCGCTCGAGGCGGGCATCGCGCAGGCGCAGGTCGGCAACCGCATCGGCGACATCAGCCACGCGATCGGCGAGACGCTGCGCGGCGCGGGCTACACGATCAACGGGCAGTTCGGCGGGCACGGCATCGGCTCGACGATGCACCAGGATCCGCACGTCGCCAACGACGGCGCCGCAGGCCGCGGCTACACGTTGCGCCCCGGCCTGCTGCTCGCGATCGAGCCGTGGGTCATGGCCGGCACCGACGAGCTGCGCATGGATGCCGACGGGTGGACGCTGCGCTCGGCCGACGGCTCGCGCACCGCGCACTCCGAGCACACGGTCGCGATCACCGACGACGGCCCCGTCGTGCTCACGCGTCGTGCAGACGAGGTGCCGCCGACGCTCGGGCTCGCAGCGGCCTGAGGCACGCTGGTGCGCTGGGAGCAGGGAGACGAACCTCCCGCGTCGTGGCAGCGCGACGACGCGCGCTACCGAGTCTTCGTCTTCGCGGGCCCAGACCTCGAGACGTCGACGACCGATGTGCTCGACGCCTCCGTGGAGCAGGCGCTCGACGCGGCGCACACGCTGTCGCACCACGACGAGCACCTCTGGTCGCTCGCCCTCGTCGAGCATGACGGGCGCGGGCGCGATGGTCTCGTCTGGCTCTCGGGCATGGACTACCACCAGCAGCCCGACACGCAGGCGCAGTGGCGTCGCCGAGGGCAGATGCAGAGCAGGCTCCTGTCGGCGCGATCGCAGGCGGGCAGGCCGCTCGTGCTGCCGAACGGGCTGCGCGTCATACGCATGTTCCCGGAGTGGTGGCCCGGCTCGCCGCTGTGGGAGTCGTTCAGCGACGACTACCGGCTGCCGCTCGACGAGCTCGGGCTGACTCCCGAGCTCTGCGACGCCCTCCGCACGTGGCATGACGCCTGGAGCGAGCGCCAGGTCGAGGAGCCGCTCCCGGACGAGGAGGCGTGGGTCGCCGAGGGGCTGCGACTGCACGCTGCGGTGCAGGGCGAGCTCGACGGCGTGGCGGAGGTGCGGCGCGAGTTCGGTCCCTGACGCACGGATCGGCGGCCGCCGCACGGATCTCGTGAGGATGCACGCGCATCCACCGCAGCGGGTCCATCATGGGCCGGTGCCCATCATCGACAACGCCGTCTACGTCGACGGCCACCGCATCGACGACCCCTCGAGCCTCGAGCAGACGTTCGAGCACATGCGCGATGCCCGTGGCATGGCGTGGATCGGTCTGCTGCGGCCCACGGAGGAGGAGCTGCAGGAGGTCGCCGCCGAGCTCTCGCTGCATCCGCTCGCGGTCGAGGATGCGCTCGAGGGGCATCAGCGCGCGAAGCTCGAGCGCTACGGCGACACCCTGTTCGCCGTGCTGCGTCCCGCGCGGTACGTCGACGAGCGCGAGGCGGTCGAGTTCGGCGAGCTGCACGTGTTCGTCGGCGCCGACTTCGTCGTGACGGTGCGCCACGCGGAGGGGCCTGACCTCGCCGCCGTGCGCCAGCGCATGCAGGCCACCCCCGACCTGCTGCGCCTGGGACCGGAGGCCGTGCTGTACGCGATCCTCGACCAGGTCGTCGACGACTACGCCCCGGTCGTGCGGGGGCTGCAGGCCGACATCGACGAGATCGACGACGCGCTCTTCCAAGGCGGCGAGCCGGGGTTGGCCCGCAGGATCTACGAGCTCGCGCGCGAGGTCGTGAGCTTCCAACGCGCGACGACGCCGCTCGTGGCGATGCTCGAGACGCTGCGCGACGGCGTCGACGAGCATGCGGTCGACGTCGAGCTGCGGCGGCTGCTGCGCGACGTGCTCGACCACGTGATCCGCGTGAACGAGCGCGCCGCCGCCTTCCGAGCCGTGCTGCACAACGCGCTGACCGTGAACGCGACGCTCGTGACCGAGCGGCACACCGAGACGGCGCTCGCGCAGAACGAGAGCGTGAAGAAGATCTCCGGTTGGGCGGCGATCCTCTTCGCACCGAGCCTCGTCGGCACGGTCTACGGCATGAACTTCGAGCACATGCCCGAGCTCGAGTGGGCGTTCGGGTACCCGATGGCGCTCGGGCTCATGGTCGCCACGAGCGTCGCGCTGTACGCGGTGTTCCGCGGCAAGCACTGGCTCTGACCACCTGGAGGAGCCTGGGACCGGCGGGGCGCACCTGTCCGCACAGCGCATGGATCCGCCGATCCGTCCACAGATCCCAGGCGGCGCGCAGCGGCGCGTGGTGGAGTGACGGCGTCGAGAGGACCGTCATGAGCGACCCGACCGCATCCCAGCCGCATCCCGCATCCCAGCCGCATCCCGTGTCGCAGCCCCATCCCGCTGCCCAGCAGCATGCCCGGGCATTCGCCCAGCAGGCGGCGCCGCCTCCCGGCGAGCGCACCCCTCGCCGCGTGCTCGGCATCCAGCCCGTGCTGCTCGTCGGCATCGTGCTGCTCACGCTCGTGTCGCTGCTCACGATCGTGCTGATCTTCGTCGGCGACATCGAGACGCAGGCGCCGCGCGTCGTGTGGACCGTCGTCGCCTTCGTCGGCTTCACGGCGCTGCTCGCGCTCGACCTCGCGCTCTCGAGGCGCTCGGTCGTGCCGCTCGTCATCGGCGTCGCGGCGAACGTCTATCTGCTGTCGGTGCTCATGCTCGCGACGTGGGTGGAGCCGGTCGTCGTCGTGGCTCCCGAGACGATCTGCGACCCGTACGACGGATGCGACTACGCCGACCCCGACCGGTACGGGCCGCCCCTGGCCCTGGCGCTGTTCGGCGTGTACCTGCTCGCGTTCGTCGTCGTGCGCGCTGCGGCGGCGGGCGCGTGGGCGCTCGTGGCGCTCGGGCGGCGCGGCGGGCTGCCGATCGCTCGCGTCGTGGGCGTGGTGGCCGCTGCGCTCGTCGGTCTCGCCGCGGTGCTGCTCACCCTGCACCTCGCGATCACGCCGTTCGGCGTCCGCATCGGCGATCTCTACTGGCGTGTTGCCGTGGCGGTCGTCGTGCTCGCCGCGCTCGCCGCGTGCGTGACGACGCTGCTGTACTGGAGTCGCAGGCAGCTCGAGCCCCGGCCCACCCCACTGCCTCCCGTTCCCCAGCAGCCCGTGGCCCAGCAGCCGTGGCCCGACGGTGCGTGGCAGGCGTCGCAGCCGCCGCGCCGCGACCAGGGCGTCGTGCCGAATCCGATGCAGCCCCAGCAGCAGTGGCCGCCGCAGCCGCCTCCCTCGCATCAGGACTGGCCGCCGCCCGCCTGATCTGGGCGTCGTCCGAGGGTGCGCCACGCCGCGGTGGCGCATCGGCCCGGGCGTGTCGTAGGATGGTCGTTTGTGTGGCGTCGCCGCACGGCGCATCCCAAGCCGCTCCTCGGAGCAGAACTGGGCGCGCAGGCAAGTGATCTTGGGTGAGGCCTCGAGGCCTCACGGTACCCCTGGAGGAATCATGGCAGCAGTGTGCCAGGTGACTGGAGCCGTTCCCGGCTTCGGACACGCCATCTCGCACTCGCACCGCCGGACGAAGCGCCGCTTCGACCCGAACGTGCAGAAGAAGACGTACTACGTTCCCTCGCTCCGCAAGAACGTCACCCTCACGCTGTCCGCTAAGGGCATCAAGGTGATCGACGTTCGCGGCATCGAGTCCGTGGTCCGTGACCTGCAGAAGAAGGGGGTGAAGCTCTGATGGCCAAGAAGGCTCAGGACGTTCGTCCGATCATCAAGCTCCGCTCGACTGCCGGCACCGGCTACACCTACGTGACGAAGAAGAACCGTCGCAACAACCCCGACCGTCTCGTGCTGAAGAAGTACGACCCCGTCGTGCGCAAGCACGTCGAGTTCCGAGAGGAGCGCTGACATGGCCAAGAAGTCCATGATCGCGAAGAACGAGCAGCGCAAGGTCATCGTCGCGCGCTACGCAGAGAAGCGGGCTGCCCTGAAGAAGGCGCTCGTCGACCCCAACGGCACCGACGAGTCGCGCGAGGAGGCCCGTCTGGGTCTGCAGAAGCTGCCTCGCAACGCCTCGCCCGTGCGCGTGCGCAAGCGCGATGCCATCGACGGCCGCCCGCGCGGCCACGTCGGCCAGTACGGCATCTCGCGTGTGCGCTTCCGCATGATGGCGCACCGTGGCGAGCTGCCCGGCGTGACCAAGTCGAGCTGGTAGCCACCAGCCCCTCGCCGGGAGACCGGCATCGCACGAAGGCCCCCGTCCGCATGGACGGGGGCCTTCGTCGTGCCGCAGCACGAGGTGACGCTGAGCGGGCGAGCAGGTGCACATGGCACGTGCGACCCCACTCGGCGTCACCTCGCGTCGGCCAGCGCGGCTCAGGCGGCGCGACGCTCGTGGATCGCGCTCGTGAGGGTCGTGCCGCCGACCTCGACGTAGATCACGCGCTCCGTCACCGAGAACGACATCGTCGTGCGCCTCGCGATCGTCGCGGCGAGCGCCTCGACGAATCCGGCGTCGAACGACACGAGCCGCACGTCCTCCGCCTTGTGGATGCGCTTGCCCGTCCACCTGCCCGCGACCTTCGCCGGGTCGCGGTGCGTGTACACGGCGGTGCGCTCGGCGGCCATGCTGCCGCGGTGGATGCGGTCTGCCTCGGGTGCGCCGACCTCGATCCACGCCATGAGCGCCCCCGTGAGGTCGCGCACGAGCACGGCCGGCTCCTCGCCGCCGGAGAGCGAGTCGCCGAACGCGATGCCCTCCTCGTGCTCGAGCAGGTAGGCGAGCACGCGCGTCGTCATGAACTCCGCCGTCTCCGACGGATGCTGCGCGACCTTGAACGACAGCTCGTCGTAGACGCCGCGGTCGACGTCGGCGAGCTGCACGTCGAAGGTGTGGATGGTCGCGCCGATGCCCATGTCGCCCAAGCCTAGGTGCGCAGCCGGCGGCGTCGGCGCCGCCAGGCTGCGCGCGGGCAGCGCCCGTCAGGCCTGCACGATCGTCATCGGGTAGGCGGTGCCGGAGCCGTCGTCGCCGACGAGCTCCATGCCGCCGGTTGCCGAGGTGCCCGTGAACACGATGTCGGCGACGGCGCCGGCAGGGGACTGCAGCTGCGAGATCGTCAGCGAGAGGGTGTCGCCCTCGACGCTCCACACGTCGGTCGGGGAGTCGTACGGCTGACCGTTGAAGCTGGCGAAGTCGACGGTGCCGTCGGCGTTCAGGGTGAAGGTGACCTCTGCGACGCCTTCGGCGGTGCCGAACCAGGACGTGCCTGCCAGGGTCTCGGCGGTCGCGCCGGGCACGATCTCCGGCGCGTCGGTCGTCGGCGCCTCGCTCGTGGGCGCCTCGGACGACTCCGTCGCAGGAGCCTGAGACTCGGCGGCGCTCGAGGCGGGAGCGCTCGCCTCGGGCTCGTCGGACGAGCTGCAGCCGGCCACGGCCAGCACCCCCGCAGCGACGAGCACGGGCACGGTCAGGGTTCGCTTCCTCATCCGCGTGAGCGTACGCCCTCGCGCACTGCGTCGCCGATGCGGGCGGCGTCCAGCGACCGCGCCTACGCTCGCAGGCGACGGACACCGCGCGGAGGAGAGGCGTCATGGCGATCGCACACGGCAGCGGCACGGCCCACGAGTCGAGCGGCACCGCGAGCCGCGGACGCGCCGTCGGGCTCGTGCTCCTGGCACCCATGCTGCTCGCGACGGCGATCAGCGTCGGCTGGCCGACGATCGACGCGCTCACGGCAGCGAGCGTCGGCGCGTCGAACCCGATCGTCGATGCCGGCCCGGCCGACTGGGGGCCGGTCGTCGCAGCCGCCGGAGGGCTCGCGCTCGCCGGGTTCGGCATCACCCTGCCCTCGCTGCTCGCCGGGATGCTGCTGGCGATCCCGATCGCGCAGGCCCTCGCCGTCGGCGCCGTCGCAGCACGCATCGCCGTGGCGGTGCTCGTCGTCGCACCCATGCCGGTCGCATCGGCGATGTGGTGGGCGAGCGGGGCGGCGACGCTCGGGCCGTCGGGGGCGCTCGGCGCCTTCGCCGCCGCAGCCCTGCCCACGATCGCCGGCGTCGCCGCGATCGCGCTCGTGCCGGTCGTGCGCGCCGGCATGCGCCTGCGGCACGTGCTCCTCGTCGTCGCAGGCGTCGGGGGCGCCGCCGTCGCGCTCGCGCTGCAGACGTTCGTGACGTCGCTCTTCCCCACGGACACCGCGTCGACCTTCGCCTCGACGTCGTACGAGCGCACGTTCCGCATGCTCGACGTCGCCGGCGGCGCCGCATACGACGCCGTCGTGCTGGTGGTGCTCGGTGGCGCGGGCATCGCGGGCGTGGCGCTCGTCGCGGCGCTGCGCCCGGCGATCGTCGTGCACGAGGTCGCCTCCGCCCGCCCGCTCGCCGCGACGATCGGCGCGCTCGTCGCAGGCGTCCTCGCGCTCGGCGTGCTCGCGATGCCGATCGCGCTCGCGGCCTCGCCAGGCGAGCGGGGCGTGCCGCTCGACGTGCTCGCGTCGGCGGCGGCCGGCTCGTGGGTGCCTGCGCTGCTGGGTGCGGTCGCCGCTGCGGTGCTGGCCGCGCTCGCCGCCGTCGGCATCGGTTGGTTCCGACCGCTGGGCAGGCACAGCCTCTGGCTGCTGCTGCCGTTCGCGCCGGCCCTGCTCGTCACGACCACGCCGCTGATGGGCTCCATGTACCTGCGTCGCATCACCCTGCTCGACGAGCTGCTGCCGCTGCTGCCGAGCCTCGTCGTGTCGGTGCCGCTGCTCGTGGCGCTCACGCTGCTCGTGGCGGGCATGCGCCGCACGGGCGCGCTGCAGATGCGCACGCTGCTGTGGGCGTCGCTCGTGGGCGTCGCGGTCCTCGCAGCCCTGCAGGCGCAGGCCGTGCTGCCCGGGCTCGTGCTCGCCTCCGGCCCCGAGGGCTCGATCTCGCTCGCGCTCGTGAGCCTGCTCGGTGTCGGTGGGCTCAGCGGCGGGATCGGCGCCGCGGCGCTCGCGACGACGCTGCCGGTCGCCGTCGTGCTCGCCCCCGTGGTCGTGCTGGGGCTCGGCGCGCTGCGCGGCGCGACGCTCGTCGGCGAGGACGCGCCCCTGCCGGCGGCGCACGCCGCGTCAGCGCACGTGTCGCCTCCGCAGGGCTACCAGCCGCATCCGCAGGGATACGCGCAGCCGCATCCGCAGGGATACGCGCAGCCGCAGCCTCCGCAGCCGCAGCAGCCGTCCTGACGCTCAGACGACCGCGAGCTCCTCGTACGTGCCGCGCGGCGAGCTGCCGGCGCGCACGTCTCGCCACGCGATGCCGAGGCGTTCCATCGCGGCGCCCGTCACCTCCGGCTCCCACGTGATCGGGATGCGCGCGAAGCGATCCAGCACGCCCGTCGCCGTGAAGCGAGGTCCTGGCGGCAGGAGCAGCCCGTGCTCGCGTGCCGCGAGCGACAGGCTCGTCGACACGGGTGCTCCGAGGTCGACCCATGCGGCGAGGCCGCCGGGCACCGCCGGCATCGTCACGCCGGGCATGTGCGTCTCGAGCCCGGCACGCACAGCCTCGCGGCCGGCCGAGAGCCTGCGACGCGTGTGGGCGAGCAGCCCCTCCATGTCGTCGAGGAGCTCGGTGGCGATGCACTGCTCGAGCAGCGCGCTGCCGAGGTCGAACGACGGCCGGATGGCGAGGATGCGCTCGACCTGCGGTGCGTCGGCGCGGATCCAGCCGATGCGCAGGCCACCCCATGCGAGCTTCGACATCGAGCCGACGCTGATCGCCGGCCCGTGGGCGGCGAAGGGGCGCGGCGTCCAGCCGCGGTCGACGTCGAGCTCGACGCACGTCTCGTCGACGACGACGAGCGCGCCGACGCTGCGCGCCGTGGCGGCGAGCTTCGCCCGCTCGAGGTCGGGCATCGTCGCGCCCGTGGGGTTGTGGAGGTCGGCGATCGTGTAGACGATCGCGGGCCGGGTCTCGCGGATGCGGCCGGCCATGTGCTGCAGGTCCCAGCCCTCGGTGCCCACCGGCGTCGGCACGAGGCGCATGCCGACGCGGCGCAGCGCCTCCATGGCGTGCGGGAAGGTCGGCTGCTCGACGACCGCGGCGCGGCCGCGCTCGCCGAACGCGGCGGTGATGAGGGTGAGGGCGTGCATCGCGCCGCTCGTGACGACGATCTGCGAGGCGTCGGTCGGCAGGCCGCGCTGCGTGTAGCGCGCCGCGATGCGCTCGCGCAGGTCGGCGAGGCCGTCGAGGCAGTAGCCGGGGGTGCTCAGCAGCGACGCGAGGCGGTCGAGGGCGCGCACCGTGGCGGCGTGCAGCCCGGGCGTCGAGCCGACGGAGGCGATCGTGAGGTCGATGACGTCGTCGGTGGGGCCTGCGACGCGCGCCGCCGAGCGGTGCGGCAGCGCGACGCGCGTGCCGGAGCCGTGCACGCGGGCGAGGTAGCCGGCATCGGCGAGGGTCTCGTAGGCCTTCGTGACCGTGGCGCGCGACCGGCCGATCTCGGCGGCGAGCGCTCGCTCGCTCGGCACGCGCTCGCCGACCGTCACGCGGCCGTCGAGCACGAGCATGCGGATGCGGTCTGCGAGCGACTGCGCCACGGCGCCGCCCTGATACCACTCGCCGAGCTGGCGACCGAGTCGAGATCCCATCGCACCATCATGCTCCTGAGTGGACCGGTATGCACGCGCCACTTGCTGCGCGGTGGCTCGCGCATGCCGAGCCACTCTCCGCGCATCCTGGCTGCATGGCCCGTCCCGCAGCATCCGCACGCCGCCGTCTCGCCATGCCGGCATGGCTGACGCGGCTCGTGCTGCCCGTCCACGCCGTGTCGAGGCGCGACGTCGTGCGACGCCTCGTGCAGCTCGTCGTCGGCCTGTGGCTGTACGGCGTCGGCATCGCGCTCATGGTGCGCGCCGAGATCGGCGTCTCGCCGTGGGATGTGCTCACGCTCGGCATCCAGCAGCAGACGGGCCTCGGATTCGGGCTCATCATCATCCTCACGTCGGCCGCGGTGCTGCTGCTGTGGATCCCGCTGCGGCAGCGCGTGGGCGTCGGCACGCTCGTGAACGGCCTGCTCGTGGGGCCCTTCGCCGAGCTGACGCTCGCGATCGTGCCGCCCGTGCCCACCGCCGACCCGGCCACGTGGTGGTTCCGCGTGCCGCTGTTCCTCGCCGGGCTGCTCGTGCTGGCCGTCGCGACCGGCATGTACATCACCGCGAGCTTCGGGCCGGGGCCGCGCGACGGGCTCATGACGGGCGTCGTGCGCGTGACGCGCTGGCCCATCTGGGTCGCGAGGACGCTCATCGAGGGATCGGTGCTCGTCGTCGGGCTGCTGCTGGGAGGGCCGCTCGGCATCGGCGCCCTCATCTTCGCGTTCGGCGTCGGCCCGCTCGTGGGCTGGATCCTGCCGTGGTTCGAGCGGCGCCGCAGCGCCGCGGAGGCACGAGAGGCCGCTCGCGTCGCCGCGGTGCCTGGCTGACCGGCGACGCCGCCCGACCTCCATGCAGCCGCGGGCCCGGCGCTACGGCATCGAGGCCACGCGCTCGCGGCTCGCAGCGATCGCGGCGCCGTGCGCTCCCGCCCAGTCCCCGAGCCGTGCGGCCGTGAAGCGCGGCAGCGTGTGGAAGCTGCGATCGGCGCGCGCTCGCGCGATCGCGGGCTCGACCGTCCAGCGCGGCGACCGCGCGACGCCGCCGCCGAGGATGACGAGCTCGGGATCGACGAGCGCGCTCACGTGGAGGAGCGCGCGCGAGAGGCCCGTCGCGGCTCGGTCGAGCACCGCCATGGCGGCGCCGTCTCCGCGCTCCGCGGCCTCGACGACGTCGCGTGCCGTGGCGTCGACGGGTGCGGATGCGGCGAGCTCCTGCCACCGGACGCCGAGCTGCGTGCCCCCGACGACGGTCTCGAGGCATCCGGTCGCGCCGCACGAGCACGCGAGCGCCTCGTCGGTCACCCGCATGTGCCCGATCTCGCTCGCGGCGCCGTGCGCGCCTCGACGCACGTGCCCGCCGACGACGAGCGCGCCCGCGATGCCCGTGCCGAGCACGACGACGAACGCGTCGTGCGCCGTGTGCGCCGCGGCCTCCGCGATCGCCGCCGCCTCGCCGTCGCGCACCGCGACGCCGGGCACCGACAGCCGCTGCGAGAGGGTCGCCGCTGGCGCGGTGCCGTCGAGCCACGGCAGGTTCGCGCTGCGGCCGACGACGCCGGAGCCGGCGTCGAGGGTGCCGGCGATCGTCACGCCGAAGGCGGTCGGATGCGCGGGCGCCGCGTCGAGGAAGCGCAGGACCTCGTCGGCGAGCCGCTCCACCGAGCCCGTCGCCAGCCGCGTCCTCGCGATCTCGTCGTCGCCGTCGCGGAGCACGAGCTTCGTGGAGCTGCCGCCGTAGTCGATGCCGAGCGCGATCATCCGTGCGCGCCCGTCGACGCAGCGCCGCGCGTCACGCGGCGCCCGCCCGGCGCACGGCGTCGCGGATCGCGACGGCCGCAGCCTCGTCGGTCGTCGCGTACGTCGTCTCGCCGGCGGTGGCGTCGGTGCCGAGCGTCACGGCGAGGTGCTCGGTCACGGTGCGCTTCGCGGACGCGTGGATGGCGTCGACGCCGGTCGCGGCGATCGCGACGGCGTTCGCGGCCGTGACCCCTGCGCCCGCCATGATCTCGATGCCGCCGCGCGCGTGCTCGACGAGCCGCTGCAGCTCGTCGAGCGCGTCGATCGCGCGCGATGCGCCACCCGACGTCAGCACGCGACGCACGCCGCGCGCGACGAGCTCGTCGATCGCGGCGAGTCGCTGCGGCATGACGTCGAAGGCGCGATGGAACGTGACGTCGCCCCCATCGACGGCCTCGAGCACGCGATCGAGCAGGTCGAGGTCGATGGTGCCGTCGTCGAGCAGGCCGCCCACGACGACGCCGGCGGCGCCGAGCCGCCGCGCGTGCCGGACGTCGGCGACCATCACGGCGCGCTCCGCATCGTCGTACGCGAAGCCGCCCTCGCGCGGCCGCACGAGCACGTGGATCGGCATGCCCGTCGCGACCGCGGCATCGGTGAGCGCCGCCGAGGGCGTGAGGCCGCCGGTGCCGAGCGCGCTGCAGAGCTCGACGTGGTCGGGCGCGACGCGCGCGGCGATCGCGACGCCCGCGGGGTCCTGGATCGACAGCTCGAAGCGCATCACGCCTCCTGCCCGGCGAAGGGTCGCCGCACGTCGCGGCCGGCGAGCACGGCGGCCGAGAGGTCGGGACGCTCCGCGACGGCGTCGTAGGGGAACATCGGGCGGACGATGCGCTCGTGGCCGAGCCGCCGCAGATCCTGGTCGACGGGCCCCGGCGTGAGCGCGAGCGTCCACCCCTTCGCGACGTCGTACAGCGTCGGCTCGAGATAGCCGATCTTCGTCACGAGCACGTCGGCCGCGGTCGGCTCGAGCCCGAGGCGCTGGAAGTCCTCCACGGCGTGGAAGGCTGCGCGATGCTCCGTGACGATCGCGTGGATGCCGCCGACGCGGATCACGGCGGCGCGACCCGCGTCCGGGACGTCGTCGTGGACGCCGTGCAGCACGCCCCGGATGCGCACGGGCGGCGCGACGCGGTCGTCGACGCGCGCGCCTGCGACGACGTCGACCGCGTCGCCCGGGTGCAGGCGTGCGAGCTCGGCGACGGCCTCGGCGTCGAAGATCGACGCGACGAGGGTCACGGGTGCGTCGTCGCCCGTGAGCGCCGGCGTCTCGAGCAGCCGCGCGAGCGTCCACGTGACGTCGCCCGAGCCGCCTGCACCGGGGTTGTCGCCGGAGTCGCTGATGACGTAGGGGCGCTCGCGGCCCGCCGCACGGTGGGCGAGCGCCGCAGCGACGCCCTCGTCGAGCGTGCCGGGAGGTCCGACGAAGCCGAACGCCTCCCGCGCGTCCCACAGCTCGCCCGCGATGCGCTCCGCCTCCGCGACGATGCGCGCCTCGTCGTCGCCCGTGACCATGACGGTCGCGTGGCAGCGGGGCTCGTCGGCCCAGGCGTAGCCGATCCAGATCGCGGCGTCGAGGATGCCGTCGAGCCGCTCGACGTCGGCGAGCTGCGCATAGAGGCTGCGCGCGGGCTCGACGCGCGTCGAGGTCTGCTCGCCCGACAGCAGGATGGGCACGCGCACCCAGGCCCGCAGCGGCGCGGTGCCGCTCGTGAGCCGGTCGACGAGGTGGCGGGCGGAGCGCTCCTTCGTCTCCCACGCGTCCTCGTGGGGCGCGAGCCGATAGCACGTCGGCAGGTCGAGGCCCAGCGCGAGCGTCGGCGAGACGTTGCCGTGGAGGTCCATGGGCGCAGCGATCAGCACGTCGGGTCCCACGACGTCGCGGACGGCCGTGAGGAGGTCGCCCTCGGCGTCGTCCATCCCGTCGACCGACATCGCGCCGTGGATGTCGAGGTACACCCCGTCGAGCGGCGCATCGGCGTGCGCCTGGGCGAGGCCGCGCACGATGCGCTCGCGGTGGTCCTCGTACACCGCGCGCAGCACGGCGCCTCCCGGGATCGACCTCGCCATGTGGATCGGCACCCATTCGGCGGCGTCGCGCAGCGGCTGCCCGGGCGCGAGGTGCGGATATCGGTCGAGCAGCGCGTCGCCCTCCCACGTGCGGAAGTCGCGGTGCTCGGCGCGGTGCGCGGCGTACGCGCTCGACTCGATGGCGATGCCTGCGATCGCGATGCGGGGGCGGATCACGGTGTGCTCCTCTCGATGAGCGCTGCGCGCGCCTCGCGTCTGGCCCGCTGCGTCGCCGGATCCGCGGAGGGGACCGACGACAGGAGCTCCTTCGTGTACCGCTCGCGCGGCATGCGCAGGACCCGGTCGGTGGGGCCCTGCTCGACGATCCGACCACGATGCATCACGACGACGCGATCGGTGATCTCGTGCACCACCCCGAGGTCGTGGCTCACGAACAGGCAGCCGAAGCCGTGCTCCTCGTGCAGCACGCGCAGGAGCGCGAGCACCTCGGCCTGCACCGAGACGTCGAGGGCGCTCGTCGGCTCGTCGGCGACGAGCAGCCGCGGGCGCAGCACGATCGCGCGAGCGAGGCCCACGCGCTGGCGCTGTCCGCCCGAGAGCTCGTGGGGGTAGCGCGCCGCGGCGTCGGCGGGCAGCCGCACGGCATCGAGCAGCTCGGCGACGCGGGCGCGCCGGGCGCGCTGCGACATCCTCGGCTCGTGGATCGCGAGCGGCTCGGCGATCGACGCCCCCACCGTGGCGCGCGGGTCGAGCGAGCCGCCGGGGTCCTGGAAGACGACGCCGACCTCGGCGAGCCGGCGCCGGGCGGCGCGGTCGGCGCGCCTGCCGAGCGCGGTGCCGAGGAGCGAGACCTCGCCTGCCGATGCGGGGACGAGCCCGAGCGCGAGCCTCGCGATCGTCGACTTGCCGGAGCCCGACTCGCCAACGAGCCCCACGATCTCGCCGGCACCGACCGCGAGGTCGACGTGCTCGACGGCACGCACCATGCGGCCGTGCACGCGGTACGAGGCGGCGGCGTCGCGCAGCACGAGCACGGCGTCGTCAGGCACGTCCGGTGCACGCGACGCGTCGTCCTCGTGCGCGGCGTCCAGCATCTCGAGCGGGAGTCGCGGGATCGCGGCGAGGAGGTCGCGCGTGTACGCGTGCGACGGCGTCGTGAGCACGTGCGCCGCGTCGCCCGACTCGACGACGCGGCCGTGCCGCATGACGAGCACGCGGTCGGCGAGGTCGGCGACGACGCCCATGTTGTGCGTGATGACGAGCAGCCCCGTGCCGTGCTCGCGCACGAGGGTCCGCAGCAGGTCGAGCACCTCGGCCTGCACCGTGACGTCGAGCGCCGTCGTCGGCTCGTCGGCGATGATGACGGCGGGCTCGCACGCGAGCGCGATCGCGATGACGACGCGCTGACGCTGGCCGCCGGAGAGCTCGTGCGGGAACTGGCGTGCGCGACGCTCCGGATCCGGGATGCCCACCTGGCGCATGAGGTCGATCGCGCGGTCCCGCGCGGCCTCCTTCGTCGCATCGGTGTGGTTGCGGACGGCCTCCGCGATCTGCGCACCGAGCGTCATCGTCGGGTTCAGCGCCGTCATCGGCTCCTGGAACACCATCGACACGATGCGGCCGCGCACGTCGTCGAGACGCCGCTGGCTCGCACCGACGACCTCGACGTCGCCGTCGGCGTCCTGCACGCGGATGCTGCCGGTCACGTCCGCGGTCGTCGGCAGGAGCCCCATCGCGGCGAGCGACGTGGCGCTCTTCCCGGATCCCGACTCGCCCACGAGCGCGACGACCTCGCCGCCGTGCACCTCGAGCGAGACGCCGTCGACGGCGTCGGCGTCGCGGCCGCGGAAGCGCACGTGCAGGTCGTCGATGCGCAGCGCGGACCTCGCGGAGGCGGTCATGCGTTCCTCCCCTTCACGTCGAACACGTCGCGCAGGCCGTCGCCGGTGAAGTTGAGCGCGCAGACGACGAGCACGATGGCGATGCCGGGCGGGAGGATGAGCCACCACGCCTCCTGGTACACGTACGTCAGGCCCTGGCTCAGCATCGCACCCCAGTCGGTCGCCGGCGGCTGCAGCCCCATGCCGAGGAAGCTCACGTAGGCGACGAGCAGGATGGCGTCCGCGACCTGGAACGTCGCGTTGACGATGACGGTGCCGAGCGTGTTCGGCACGATGTGCCGCAGGACGATCCGACCGTGGGAGCCGCCCATCGCGCGTGCCGCGACGACGTAGTCGCGGGTCGCGACCGACAGGGACTCCGCGCGGACGAGTCGCGCGGGCACGAGCCACGAGACGAGGCCGATCACGACGATCATGACCCACTCGCTCGGCCGGATGATCGTCGAGAGCACGAGCAGCAGGAAGATCGCCGGGATGGCGATGCCCGCGTCGACGATGCGCATCATGATCGCGTCGACGACGCCGCCGACGTAGCCGGCGATCGCACCCCACAGCGTGCCGATGACCGTCGCGAGGATGCCGGCGAGGATGCCGACGAGCAGCGAGGTGCGGCCGGCGAGCATGAGACGGCCCAGCACGTCGTAGCCGAGCGCGTCCGTGCCCAGCGGGTGCCCGTCGACGCCGGGGCGCAGGTTCGCGCCGTCGAGGGCCGTGCGCACCTGCTCCGTGGGATGCACGAGGGGGCCGAGGGTCACGAACGCGATCGCGAGGAGCAGCAGCGCGACGCCGACGAGGGCGAGGCGGTTGTCGGCGAAGCGGCGCAGGGCGCTCATGCGACGCCACCCCGCGTGCGCGGGTCGAGCAGCGCCTGCACGACGTCGGCGAGCAGCGATCCCACGACCGTCGCGACCGCGATCACGAGCACGCATCCCAGCAGCACGGGGAAGTCGCTCGACTGCGCGGCGCTCCAGAACAGCAGGCCCATCCCGGGGTAGTTGAAGAGCTGCTCGACCACGAGCGCGCCGCCGAACATCACCGGCAGCTGGTAGCCGAGCATCGCGATGACGGGCGTCACGGAGTTGCGCAGCACGTGGCGCGACAGCACGTGGCGGAACGGCGTGCCCTTCGCGCGCGCCGTGCGCACGTAGTCCTCGCTGAGGTTGTCGAGCGTCGACGAGCGCATGTAGCGGCTGAAGCTCGCCACGAGCGGCACGGCACCCGTGAGCACGGGCAGCACGAGTCGCTCCGGCTGCGTCAGCACGGCCGCGACGGTGCCGCCCTGCGGCGCGTTGGCGGGCAGCACGCCCAGCGTCTGGCTGAAGACGAGGATGAGGAGCATGCCGAGGAAGAAGCTCGGCGTCGAGTACGCGATGATCGCGAGCACCGAGATCGCGTAGTCGGTGCCGCGGTTGCGGCGCACGGCCTGCAGGATGCCGACGGGGATCGCGACGACCACGGCGACGACGAGCGCGAGGCCGGTGAGCAGCAGCGTCTTCGGCAGCCGCTCTGCGATCGCGTCGGCGACGGAGCGGTTCAGCAGGTAGGAGTCGCCCAGGTCGCCCGTGAGCAGGCGCCCCATGAACAGCAGGTACTGCTGCCACACGGGGCGGTCGAAGCCCTGCGCGCGGTTGAAGGCGTCGATCTGCTCGGCGGTGGCCTGCACGCCGAGCACGCCGCGCGCGGGACCTCCAGGCAGCATCTGCAGCAGCGCGAAGACGATGATGGTGACGACGAGCACGACGAGGATCGCCTGCGCGGTGCGGCGCGCGAGGAAGAGCGCGAGCGGGTGGGCGCCCCGCCGGCCCGTGGCCGCCGCGGGTGCGGCGGCCACGGGGGCGATGTCCGGGGTCGTGCTCATCGACCTACTGCTCCGACCAGGTCCAGCGCTGCGGGTGGAAGTTGCCGAGCGAGTCCTGCTCGACGCCCGTGAGGCCCTGGTCGATCACCGACACCTGGTAGACGGGGTTCGGCACCCACATGACGGGCAGCTGCTCCGCGCCGTACGCCGAGTAGTCCTGCATCGCCGCCTCGTCGGAGGACGTCTGCGTCGCGGCGATGAGCTCGTCGAACGTCGCGTCGCTGTAGGAGCCGAAGTTCGAGCCCGTCCCCGTCGCGAAGAGGCGCTCGCCAGAGGGGTAGGCGCTGAAGTACCACGAGCCGGCCGAGCCGAAGAACGGCAGCTCCCACGTGCACTCCGGCGAGGTCGACTCGCACGGTGCGATCGAGCCGAGGACCGAGTTGAGCGGTGCCGAGTCGATCGTGACCCCGACGCCCGCCTCCTCGAAGGTCGACTGCATCGCGGCGAACATGTTGTCGGTCTCGGTCGAGCCGCTCTGGCTGAGGATCGTGATCGCGAGCCGCTGACCGTCCGCGATCCCCTCGCCGCACGTCGCGCCGTCGGCGCACGCGTAGACGCCGTCGGACCCGAGCGCCCAGCCGTGCTCCTCGAGCAGGTCCTTGGCTGCGTCGACGTCGAACGGGTAGGGGTTGTCGCGCTGCGCGTCGGAGAGGAAGTCCGAGTCCGGCTGCTGGGGCACGGGGCCGTAGCCAGGGCTCGCGGTGCCGTTCCACACGACCTCCGCGATCTGCTCCTGGTCGACGAGGTGCTGCAGCGCCTGGCGCACGTACAGCTGCGAGTAGACGGGCCCCATCTCGGGGTGCTGGAAGTTGTACGGCAGGTAGGTGATCGACCAGCCGTCCCAGTTCACGACGTCGTAGCCCATGCCCTCGTACTGCGCGGCGTTCGTCGCCTCGTTCGTCGGGATGTAGCCGTAGTCGACCTCGTTGGAGCGGACGGCGGCGACCTCGGCGTCGGTGCTCGTGAACGGCAGGAAGTCGATCGTCGCGATGTTCGCCGCGTCGTCGCCGTCGTACGCGTCGTTCTCGACGAGCGTCACGCGACCGGAGTCGCTGAAGGACTCGAGTCCGTAGGGGCCGCTGAGCGTGTCGAAGAGCGGGTTGCCCTCGTAGCCCGAGAGGTCCTCGCCCTCGCCGATGAGGTAGTCCCAGATCGCCTGCGCGCCCTCGGGGGTGGAGGCGAGCGCCGGATCGGGCGTGCCGCCGTCCTCCGTGATGCTCCACGCGTGCGCGGGCATGGGCATGATGAGGGTCAGCTGCGCGGCGAGGAGCCATTCGGGGTTGTAGGCCGCGTCGAAGGTCAGCTCGACCGTGCGGTCGTCGGGGGTCGCGACCTCGGTGACGTTGTCGGGCATCGCGCCTGCGCGATAGCTCGCCCACTCGTCGGTGTTGGCGCGCACGAGGTCGAACCAGAACGCCACGTCTGCCGACGTCACGGGCGTGCCGTCCGACCACGTGCGCTCGTCGAGCGTGATGGTCGCCGACGTGCCGTCCTCCGAGAACTCGACGGTGTCGGCGAGGTCGGCATCCTCGACGCGGTCGACGGTGCCCGTCGAGCCGTCGTACGCCACGAGCGGCTCGTACATCGCGCGGATGAGGGAGCCGTTGTGCGTCGCGAGCTTGCCGGAGACGGCCACGGGGAGCAGCCAGTTCGGCGTGGCGTTGACGGGCAGGGCGTAGGACAGCTCGTCGCTCGAGGCGGCCTGGCCTCCCTGGCCGTCGGAGGCGCACGCGGTGACGAGCGCCGTGGCGGCGACGACGGCGAGCGCAGCGCTCGCGGCTCGTCGACCGCGTGTCGTGAGGGTGGTTCGCATGCAGACCTCTTCTCCGCCCGCCAGGGCTGGTCGGGCAACGGTGCCGTCGATGGTTGGTACGGTAACCGACAAAACTTCGGTCGGTAACCGTCTGATGTGTAACGATCAGGTTTCGCCGGTTCTGACGGAAGTGCCCCATGGCGCAAGATGGTCTCGCCGCGTCGAACGCGAGCCGACGAGGAGGGCCATGTCCCGCACGAGCGCCAGCGCGGCCGAGAACGCCGTGCTCGCAGCGATCGCATCGGGCCGCGCGCGATCGCGCCGCGAGATCGCCGACGTGCTGGGCCTCGCTCCGTCGACCGTGACGCAGCACGTGCAGTCGCTGCTCGAGCAGGCCCTCGTCGAGGAGGGAGCCGTCCGCGCGTCGAGCGGGGGCAGGCGCGCACGCGAGCTGCGCATCGTCGGCGGCGCCGACCTCCTGGGAGCGATCGACCTCGGCGGCTCCCACGCGCGCATCGGCATCGCGCGACGAGGGGGCGGCCTCGAGGCGACCGACGAGTTCGCCGTCGATCTCGCCGCGGGACCCGAGCCCGTGCTCGCCGCCATCGCGCACGCCCTGGCCGAGCTCGCCGAGGACCGGCAGCTCGAGGGCGTGGGCATCGCCCTGCCCGGACCGGTCGACGCGCTCGCGCGCGGCGTCGTGAGCCCCTCGCGCATGCCGGGGTGGTCGGGCGTCGACGTCGCGACGATGCTCACCGGCCTCGTGCACGCTCCCGTCATCGTCGAGAACGACGCCAACGCCATGGCGATGGGCGAGCACTTCGCGCGCGAGCCGAGGGCGCAGGGATCCGTGACCGTCAAGGTCGGCACCGCCATCGGCACGGGCATCGTGATCGACGGCACCGTCTACCGTGGCTCGTCGGGCGACGCGGGCGACATCACGCACACGAGGGTGTCGGCGGGTGGCGACCGGCCGTGCTCGTGCGGCAACCGCGGCTGCCTTGAGACCGTGGCCTCGGGCGCGGCGCTCGTGCGCCTGCTGCGGGAGCGCGGCATCGACGCGTCGGCGACGAGCGACGTCGTCGCGCTCGTGCGTGCCGGCGATCCGGTCGCGACGGGACTGGCGCGCGAGGCGGGGCACCACCTCGGCGAGGTGCTCAGCACCATCGTCAACTTCTTCAATCCCGGCGCGATCTACGTCGGCGGCGCGCTGTCGGTGCTCGAGCCGGTCGTCTCGGCCGTGCGGAGCCACATCTACGAGGGCGCGCACCCGCTCAAGACGCGCGACCTCGACATCTCGCCGGCTCGGCTCGGTGCCGACGCGAGCCTCGTCGGCATCTCGCGCGAGGTCAACGACCATCTCGCGCGGCGCCTGCGCGGGTGAGGTCGGGCACGGCTCGCGGTGGCCTCCCGGCGTCGTCGCCGACCGTGCGGCGTGCCGTGCACGCGAGATGCATGGAAGGCCCCCATCGGGCTCGCATGCGACGGATCCGGCCCGGGATCCGCGGAATTCCGCGGAATCTGCGGCGTGTCGCGCCAGCCTGCGCGGCGTGGCGCGGCCGCGCGGGTACCGTGGCGGTGCGGAACGGGGCGTGCCCCGGGCCGCCGTACACGACCCGCCCTGGCGGGGAAGAACGAGTCCAGGAGGACACCATGGCAGAGACCATCAACAAGACGACCCTCGTCGCGAAGATCGCAGCGTCCACCGACGCCAGCCAGGCCACCGTCGGCGCTGTGCTCGACGCGCTGTTCGCCGAGATCTCGGGCGCCGTCGCCAAGGGCGACAAGGTGTCGATCCCCGGCTTCCTCACCGCCGAGCGCACCGCGACCGCTGCCCGCACGGGCCGCAACCCGCAGACGGGTGCCGAGATCAAGATCGCTGCTGGCCACCGCGTCAAGCTGACCGCAGGCTCGAAGCTGAAGGCTGCCGTCAAGTAGTCACGCTCCACCAGCGCGCGAAGGGCCCCGGGTTCGTCCCGGGGCCCTTCGTCGTCGCTCGGGGTGTCGGATGCACGCCGTGCAGCCCGGTCGGGACGCATAGGCACCGCCGATACCCTGTGCACGTGGCACGCGCTCGACTGATCGGTCCCGGCGCCGTCGTCGCCGCAGGCCTCGTCGCGGTTCTCGTGGCGCTCGAGCTGGGCGGGGGAGCGGCGCCCCTCACGATCGGCGACCCCGGCGCGGTCGTGCGCTGGGGGACCCCCATCGCGCGCATGCTGCAGGACATCGCGACGGCGACGCTCGTCGGCGGCCTCGTGCTGGCATGCTTCGCGCTGCAGCCGGGCTCGAAGGCGTGGGACCGCACGATCGATGCGTCGGCCGCCGCGGCGGGCGTCGCGACCGCCGCCTCCGCCGCCGTCGCGTTCCTCGCGTTCCGCACGGTGTACGACGCGCCGTTCTCGGTCGACGAGCAGTTCACGAGCGGGTTCGTCTACTTCTTCACCGAGATCGAGCGCGGTCAGTACCTCGGCATGGCGACGCTCGCGTTCGCCGCCGTCACGACGCTGCTCGTCGTCATCCGATCCGCGGCCGGCATCGCGTGGGTCACGGTCGCGTCGGTCGCGCCGCTCGTGCTGCTCGCCGCGGCCGGCCACGCGGGCACCGCCGAGAACCACACGCTCGCGACGAGCTCGCTGTGGCTGCACCTCGTCTTCGTGAGCATCTGGGTCGGCGGCCTCATCCACCTCGTGCTGCTGCGCCTCGACCGCAGCCCGAGCCTGCACGACGCCATGCGCCGCTACTCGTCGCTCGCGCTCGTGAGCTTCGCGGTCGTCGGCTTCTCGGGCGTCGCGAGCGCCTGGGTGCGCACGGGCTGGGAGGGGCTCGCCACGCCGTACGGCGGCCTCGTCGTCGCGAAGACCGTGCTGCTGATCGTGCTGGGCGGCTTCGGCGCCTGGCAGCGCACGCGGCTCATCCCTCGCGCGGTCGAGACGGGACGCGTGCGCTGGTTCCTCGTCGCCGAGCTCGCCTTCATGGGCATCGCGATGGGCGTCGCCAACGGCCTCGCGCAGACGCCGACGCCCGTGTCGGAGGCGCTCGTCGACTCGAGCCCCGCCACGGTGCTCACGTCGTCGCCGCTGCCGCCGACGTTCGAGGCATCGCGGCTCGCCACCGAGTGGTCGCTCGATCCGCTGTGGACGGTCGTGTGCGCCCTGCTCGCCTTCTTCTACGTCGCGGGCGTCGTGCGCCTGCACCGCCGCGGCGACCGGTGGCCGCTGCTGCGCACCATCCCCTGGCTCGCGGGCGTCGGCCTGCTGTGGTGGGTCACGTCGGGCGCGCTCGCCGTCTACGAGCACTACCTCTTCTCGTTCCACATGGCCGGCCACATGCTGCTGGGCATGGCCGTGCCGCTGCTGCTCGTGCCCGGCGCCCCGGTCACGCTCGGCATGCGCGCCATCGCGAAGCGCACCGACGGCACCCGCGGCGGCCGCGAGTGGCTGCTCGCGATCGTGCACTCCAGGTGGATGCACGTCATCGGGCACCCGCTCGTCGCGACGGGCATCTTCGTCGCGAGCCTCTGGATCTTCTACTTCTCGCCGCTGTTCCGCTGGGCGATGGAGGACCACGTCGGGCACGTGTGGATGGTGGTGCACTTCGTCGGCTCCGGCTACCTGTTCGTGCAGGCCCTCATCGGCATCGACCCGTCGCCGCACCGCACGCCGTACCCGATGCGCATCGTCATGCTGCTCGCGGCGATGGCGGCGCACGCGTTCTTCGGCGTCACGATCATGACGAGCGAGGGGCTGCTGCTGGCCGACTGGTTCGGTGCGATGGGCAACGGCGTCGACGCGCTCGAGGATCAGCAGGTCGGCGGCGGCATCGCCTGGTCGATCGGCGAGATCCCTGCGCTGCTGCTCGCGCTCGTCGTGTGCGTGCAGTGGGCGCGGTCGGATCGGCGTGAGCAGCGGCGCGTCGACCGAAAGGCCGACCGCGACGGCGAGGCGGACCTGCAGGACTACAACGCGATGCTCGAGAGGATGTCGAAGCGATGACGGATGCGACCACCACGGATGGCCAGCGGCTGCCGGACGAGCTCGGCGCCCTCGCGGGCGGCGTGGGCCTCACGCTGCACATCGTGCGGCACGCCGAGACCGAGTACAACGTGCAGCACGTCATGCAGGGCTGGTCGGACTCGCCCATCACCGAGCTCGGGCACCGGCAGATCGCGGCGGTGGGCGAGGCGCTCGCGCGCGTGCCGTTCGATGCCGCGTTCTCGAGCGACCTCGAGCGCACGCGCGTCACGGCTCGGGGCATCCTCGCCGCGCATCCCGCCGCGCCTGCGCTCGAGCTGCGCGAGGACCTGCGCGAGTGGAACTTCGGCGGTCACGAGGAGGTGCCCTCCGCGGTCGTGTGGGGACGGCTGTTCGCGCAGCACGGCCTCGAGGTCGACCGCGAGCTGTCGGCGATGCGGGTGCTCGCCGAGCGCATGTCGTGGAGCGACATCTTCGACGGCATCGCCGACCTCGACGAGTCGGGGCAGAGCGAGAAGGCTGCCGAGACGGTCGTGCGCGGCGACCGTGCCCTCGCGCACGTGATCGAGACGACGACGGCGGATGCGTCGGCCGGCGAGGAGCGCACGGCGCTCATCGTGAGCCACGGCGGCTTCATCACGACGCTGCTGCGGCAGCTGACGCCGGAGATGACGCCGAACACGATCCTGCCGAACTGCTCGATCTCGACCGTGCGGCTGCGCGGCACCCGGTGGACGCTCGAGGGCGTCGGCGAGCGCGCGGAGGCGTTCTCGGCCTGACCGGTGGGCGTGCGACGGGTCAGGCCGCCGCGCGCTGCGCGTGCGGCAGGTCGACGACGTCGACGGCGAGGGTGCGCAGGTCGACGCGGGCGGCGGTGTGCTGCGCCATGCGCTGCCACCCGTCGCCCGGCAGTCCGCTCGAGGTGAAGGCGACGGCGCCGTCGGCCTCGCGTCGCCACGACAGCTGGTAGTAGTGCTCGACGTGGTCGAGCGGCAGGTCGACGCCGAGGCCCGACGACTCGAAGAGGTCGAGCGGCACGGGGGCGCCCTCGTTGGCGTGCACGGCGACGAGCTCGTCGGCCGACAGCACGAGCAGGTTGATCGCGGAGGTCTCGAAGCGCTCGCGCAGCCGCGCGACCGTCGACGTCGTCGCCTCGAACAGCGGCACGCCGCGGGCGACGTCGCGCAGCACGAGCGCCGCGACGATCGCGGAGTCGGTCGTGCCGCCGATGCGCTCGAGCTCCTCGGGCCGCACCATGGCGCGCAGCTCGTGCACGGGGCGGATGGAGCCGTTGTGCGCGAAGGCGATGCCGTCGGCGACGAACGGATGCGTGTTGCGGCGCACGTTGCCCATGCCCTCGGTCGCGAGGCGCAGGTGCGCGATGCGTGCCGTCGAGGCGCCGTCGGCGATCGCGCTGGCCAGGTCGGCGCTCGTCGCCCCGTCGCTGGGGTCGCGGTAGCGCCGCACGGTGCGCGCGTCGTCGAGCCAGGCGGTGCCCCAGCCGTCGGCGTGGAGCCGCCCCATCCGCTGCCACTCCCGAGCGTCGGCGGCTCCGAGCACGGACCGAGCCGTCGTCGCGCGGGGAGCGGCGTAGCCGAGCAGTCGACACATGCGCATCCCCCTCCGTCGCCTCCATCCTCGCGTCGGCGACGAGGACGTCGCGACGAGGGGCGTCACGAAGCGCAACCTTCACGGTCTGCCGCGTCGAGGGCCGCTCCTAGCCGTCGAGCAGCTCGCCCTCGCGGCTCGGCTCCCACTGCTGCAGACGCGCCGTCGCCGCATCGCCGAGACGGTCGATCGCGCGAGCGACGAGGTAGTCCACGAGCACGACGGCGCCCGCTGCGCTGTCGAGCGGCGTGGGTGCCGCGTCTGCGACGGGCAGCACGACGGATGCGTGCCTCGCGGCCGGGGACAGGCCGGGATCGGTCACGAGCAGCACCGTGGCGCCGCGCGCGCTCGCGAGCTCGGCGGCGCGCACGCTGGAGCGCTGGTACCTGGCGGCGTCGAACACGACGACCGTGTCGCGCGGCTCGACGTCGACGAGCCGCGTGAGGCTGCGCCCGAGCGGATCCTCGAGCTGCTGCACGCGCGGTCGCACGGTGGCGAGGTTGATGGCGAGGTGGGCGGCGAGCACGCGCGAGTAGCGTCCGCCGAGCGTGAGCACCCACCCCTTCGTCGCGACGAGCGCATCGACGGCGGCGTCGAGCTCGGCGGCGGGGATCCGCGCGAGCGATGCGACGGCCGCGTCGGCGACGACGCGCGCGAAGCCCGCGAGGTCGGCGGTCGCACCCGTCGGGCGGTGGTCGAGCTTGCCGAGCGGTCCGCGGCGCGTGGAGAGCTCTGCGCGCACGGCATCCTGCATCGCCGAGAACGAGGCGTGGCCGATCGCCTTCGCGAATCGCACGACCGTGGGGTTCGAGACGCCGGCGGCCTCGGCGATCCCGGCGACCGTGCCGAGCGCGCTCGCCGGATAGTCGGAGCGGACGACGCGTGCGACGCGCACCTCGCTGGGTCGCAGGTCGGCCGCGTCGATCGCGTCGAGCACGCGCACGGGAGCCCTATGCCGCCCGACGCCGCGCGCGAGCGAGGTCGACGACGTCGACGGCGAGCGTCGCGAGGTCGACGCGGGCTGCGGTGTGCTGCGCCATCCGCTGCCATCCGTCGCCCTCGAGGCCGCTGGAGGAGAACGCGACGGCGCCATCCTCCGACCGCGACCACGAGAGCTGGTAGTAGTGGTCGACGTGGTCGAGCGGCAGGTCGGGGCCGAGCCCCGACGCCTCGAAGTCCTCGGTGGGCACGGGAGCGCCCTCGTTGGAGTGCACGGCGATGAGCTCGGTCGCGCTGAGCACGAGCAGGTTGATCGCGGCCGTCGGGAACTCGTCGCGCAGGGTCGCGACGGTCGACGTCGTCGCCTCGAGCAGCGGCACGCCGGCGTCGAGGGCACGCAGGATGAGGGCGAAGACGATCGCCGAGTCGGTCGTGCCACCCACGCGTGCCACCTCGTCGGGGGTGACCATGGTGCGCAGCCGCTCGATGGGGTGCAGCGAGCCGTTGTGGGCGAAGGCGATGCCGTCGGCGACGAACGGGTGCGTGTTCGTGAGCTCGTTGCGCATGCCCTCGGTCGCGAGGCGCAGGTGCGTGATGCGCGCCGTGGCCTCGTGCTCGACGAGCGCGCTCGCGAGGTCGGGGTTCGTCGTGCCGTCGCTCGGGTCGCGGAACTGCCGCACCGAGCCCAGCTCGTCGAGCCACGCGGTGCCCCAGCCGTCGCAGTGCAGTCGCCCCATCCGCTGCCATTCGGCGCACGCGAGGCCGCCGATCACCTCGGCGGCGGTGGCGGGTCGAGGTGCTGCGTAGCCGAGCAGCCGGCACATGGGACGCTCCTAGGGTCGATCGGGATCGGGCCTCCATGGTCGCGCGCACGAGGGCGCTGCGCATGACGGCCATGTAACGAACAGAACAATCATTGCAGAATGATGTCGATGTAACACACATGACATGACGCGCGTGCATCATGGGCACATGACGGATGCCTTCGCAGAGCGGCTCATCGCCGACGGCGCGACCATGCTGGTCGGCACGACGTGGAACCCCGGCGGGCTCATCCTCGCCAAGACCGTGCCCATCCCGCGGGCGACGGCCTTCGTCGAGACGGGCCTCGGCGCCTCGTACACGTGGCACGCCTTCACGATCGACCAGGGCGGCATCGCCTACACCGACCGCATCGGCGCCGTCGGCGACCAGCGCATGCGCATCGACGAGGAGGCCGTGCGCGTGCTGCCTGGGGGCCTGGCCTGGGCGCCCATGCGGTTCGAGACGCAAGCAGGCGACGTCGTGCCCGAGTGCACCCGCAGCCGCCTCGCGCACGTCGAGGCGGAGCTCGCGAGCGAGGGGCTCACGGCCCTCGTCGGGCACGAGCTCGAGATGCTGCTGTTCGGCGAGGACGGGGAGCCGCTCTCGCCGCTGGGATGGACGCCGTACGGGCTCGCCGGCACGCTCCGCTTCGAGGGCTTCCTCCGCGACGTGTACGCGCAGGCCGAGGCGGTGGGCCTGCCGATCGAGCAGCTGCACTGCGAGTACGGCATGCAGCAGATCGAGCTGTCGCTCGCGCCCGCGTCGCCCGTCGTCGCCGCCGACCGGCTCGTGCTCATGCGGCTCGTGCTCGGCCGCGTCGCCCGCGACCACGGCCTGCGCATCTCGTACAGCCCGCGCCCGCGCACCGACTCCGCAGGCAACGGCGCGCACCAGCACGTGTCGCTGCACCGCGACGGCGTGCCGCTGCTCGCAGGCGGCGACGGCCCGCACGGCATCACGGCGGAGGGTGCGAGCGCCATCGCGGGCATCGTCGCGGCGCTGCCGCAGCTGCAGGGCGCGCTCGCAGGATCGCTGCTGTCGGCGTCGCGGCTCGTCCCCGGCATGTGGGCGGGCGCATGGGCGACGTGGGGGCTCGAGAATCGCGAGGCGGCCGTGCGGCTCATCGCAGGACGATCCCCGAACGTGGAGGTGAAGATCGTCGACCCGTCGACGAGCGCGTACGTCGCCTCCGCCGCGATCCTCGGCGCCGCGCTCGACGGCATCCGCGCAGGCAGCGAGCTCGGCCAGGAGGCCACCGACGACCCCGGCAGGCTCAGCGACGACGAGCGCGACGCGGCTGGCATCGTGCAGCTCACGAGCGACCTCGCCACCGCGATCGACCGCCTCGACGCCGGCGCCGTCGCCAGGACGGTGCTCGGCGACGAGCTCGTCGATGCGATCGTCGCGCAGCGCCGCTTCGAGCTCGAGCACTACGGCGACCTCGACGACACGGCCGCCGTCGAGCGCTTCCGCTTCGCATGGTCGGTCTGAGCGTGGCCGCCGCCTCCAGCATCCGCGACCACCTCGACGCGCTCGCGATCGTCGACCATCACGTGCACGGCGCGTTCGTCGAGCCCGTCTCGCGCGCACGCTTCGAGTTCGCCCTCAACGAGGCCTCGACGGTCGACCTGCCCGCGTGGGACTCCGCATGGGACACCCAGCTCGGCTTCGCCATCCGCGCGCGCTGCGCGCCGCTGCTCGACCTCGAGCCGCACGCCGAGCCCGACGCGTACTGGGCGCGGCGCGAGCAGCTGGGCGCCGCGGAGGTCGCGCGCAGGCTCACCGCCGCGAGCGGCACGGCCGCGTGGCTCGTCGACGTCGGCTTCACCGAGGGCGTGTGCACGCCGCAGGAGCTCGCTGCGATGGCGGGCGGCTCCGCCTTCGAGATCGTGCGGCTCGAGCAGGTCGCCGAGGTCGCGGTCGCGGCCGGCGGGTCGTACGCGGAGGCGTTCCGAGCCGAGCTCGCCGCACGGCTCGCCGAGCCGCAGGCCGTCGGCTGCAAGACGATCATCGCGTACCGCACCGGCTTCGTCGTCGACTGGTCGACCGTCGCCGACGCCGAGGCGGATGCGCTGGCCGAGCGCTGGCGCGACGCGGGCGGCGTGCGCCTCGACGATCCGCGGCTGCTCGTGTTCGGCATCCGCTGCGCCATCGCGGCAGGCGTGCCGCTGCAGGTCCACGTCGGATTCGGCGACCGCGACGAGCGGCTCGACCACACGAACCCCATGCATCTGATCGACCTGCTGCGCGAGCATCCCGACGCTCCGATCGCGCTGCTGCACTGCTACCCGTTCGAGCGCGAGGCAGGCTACCTCGCGCAGGGCTTCGCGGGAGTCCACATCGACGTGGGCCTCGCGATCAACTACCTGGGTGCCCGATCCCGGTCGCTCATCGCCCGCTCGCTCGAGCTGGCGCCGTTCCGCAAGATCCTCTACTCCTCCGACGCCTACGGCCCACCCGAGCTGCATCTGCTCGGGTCGCACCTGTGGCGCGACGGCACCGCGAGCGTGCTCGAGGACTTCGTCGCCGACGGCGACTGGTCCGAGCACGATGCACGCCGCATCGCCACCCTCATCGCCGCCGACAACGCGCGGCGCCTCTACCGGCTCTGAGCCGGCCCTCGCGGCCGGCCCCGTTCGACAGGATCCCCATGTCCGAGTCCACCAGCACCACCC
>NZ_CEEDMM010000024.1:0-43034 GCF_979255995.1 Agrococcus sp. AC640b | reverse complement strand
GCGCAGGAGCTCGATGGTGGGTTCTTCCTGCCGTCGGGGTCGACGTCGTTCGACGTGCTGCAGGATGGCGATGCGGTCTTCGTGCGCGACGGCGACGGCGCCCTGCTCCAGGTCGACACGGCGTCGATGATCCTCGGCGCGAGCGTGCCGCTGCCTCCCGATGCGCAGGTGCAGCAGCGCGGCGGCACGGCGGCCATCCTCTGGTCGGATGGCCGTCTCTGGGCGATGCCGGTGTCCGAGGTGGGGGCGTTCGACGCCGAGCAGCTCGAGCCGCTCGCCGAGGTCGGTGACGGGGCGGCGCTCACGGTGGGGCTCGACGGCAGCGTCGCCGTCGCGGCACCCGACGAGGGCGCCGTGCTGCGCTTCGTGGTCGGCGACGAGGGCGGCTTCGCCGAGCCGGTGCGCGAGGCGCGCGAGGGGCTCGGCGAGGCGGATGACGTGTCGGTGACGATGGTGGGCGAGCAGGTGGTGGCGCTCGCCGGCGAGCGGCTGTTCCTGCCAGGGCGCACGGTGGACGTGCCCGAGGATGCGGTGCTGCAGCAGGTGGGCGACGACGCGTCGAGCGTGATGCTCGCGACGGGCGATCTGCTGCTGCGGCAGCCGTTGGGCGTGGGCGAGATGGCGCAGGAGTCGTTCGGGTCGGGTGGTGCGGATGCGGTCGCGCCGGTGCAGCTTGGCGGCTGCGTGTATGCGGCGTTCCCGTCGTCGGCGACGTTCGTGCGCTCGTGCCAGGACGCCTCGCGCAGCACCGAGGAGCCGATCGACGGTCTCGAGGGTGCTGCGACGTTCCGCGTGAATCGCGGGCTGGTGGTGCTGAACCAGTTCGAGACCGGGCAGTCGTGGCTCGTGACCGACCAGGTGGTGCTGGTCGACAACTGGGACGACCTCATCCCGCCGGAGAGCGATGCGGAGTCGGACGAGCAGGACGAGTCGCTCGAGGACATCCTGCAGCAGACGGTGCCGCCGCCGTCGGCCGAGAATCACGATCCGGTCGCGACCGACGATCAGCTGGGTGCGCGGCCGGGGCGGGCGAGCATCCTGCCGGTGCTGGCGAACGACTCGGATCAGGATGGCGACGTGCTGACCGCTCGGGTCGTGAGCGATCTGCCGTCGGGGGTGACGGTGTCGCCGATCGCGAACGACTCGCAGCTGCAGATCGAGATCCCGGAGTCGTTCTCGGATCGCACGATCACGTTCCAGTACGAGGTCGCAGACGGCAAGGGCGGCACCGACACCGCGACCGTCACGGTCACGGTGCGTGCTCCGGAGGAGAACAGTCCGCCGGAGCCGCTGTTCGAGCAGTCGTTCGTGATCGAGCAGACCGCGAGGTTCGAGTATCCGGGGCTGCAGGGCTGGTTCGATCCCGACGGCGACGACTTCTACCTGCAGTCGGCCACGAGCCCCTCTGGCGACCAGATCGAGGCGTCGCCCGCCGGCCGCATCCTCTACACGGCCACGGGCGCACCCGGCCCGACCACGGTCGAGATGTCGGTGGTCGACAGCCGAGGCGACGCCGCTCCCGGCTCGATCCGCGTGACGGTCATGGAGCGCAACACGGCGCCGATGATCGCGAACGCCGACTTCGTCTCGACGACGCCCGGTCAGGAGGTGTCGGTCGAGCCGCTCGCGAACGACTACGTGCCCGGCACGCAGGACGCACGGCTCGCGCAGGTCTCGTTCGACCGGGCCCCCGCGGTCGCCGGCTCCTTCGACCCTGCGACGGGCATCGTGACGCTGTCGAGCGACACGGTCGGCACCTACTACGTGCCGTACCTCGCGACGGCGGGCGCCTCGTCGCCGACGGGTCAGATCCGCGTCGACGTGCGCGAGGCCGACGATGAGGCCAGGCCCGTCGCCGTGCGCGACATCGCGCTGCTGCCGCAGCTGGGCGAGACGCTCGTCGACCTGCTCGCGAACGACGTCGACCCCTCAGGCGGCGTCCTCGTCGTGCAGTCGGTCGTGGCGACCGGCGCACCCGTGTCTGCGCAGCTGCTCGAGCGTCGCGTGCTGCGCCTCATCGACACGCAGGGCCTGACGAGCGAGGTGACGATCAGCTACACCGTCTCGAACGGCCGCTTCACCGAGACGGGCCAGATCGTCATCATCCCGGTGCCACCGCCCGACCAGCCGACGCCGCCGACGGCCGTCGCCGACACCGCGACCGTCCGTGAGGGCGACTTCGTGTCGATCCCCGTGCTCGGCAACGACTTCAGCCCCGACAACATCGAGCTCTCCGTGTCGGACGAGCTCGTGGAGACGACCTTCGCATCGGGCGACGGCGGGTGCGACGTCGTCGGCGAGGACGCCGAGGGATGCGCGTTCGTCGACGGCGATCGGGTCCGCATCTTCGTGCCGGTCGGCGGCCCGTCGTCGGTGCGCCTCGTCTACGAGATCACCGACGCGCTCGGTGGCGTCGCGACGGCGCCGATCGACGTGACGGTCATCGGCCGCGAGGCGGGCAACGACCCGCCGATCGCCGAGACGGTCACGGCACGCGTCGTCGAGGGGAACGTCGTCTCGATCCCGATCCCGCTCGACGGCATCGACCCCGACGGCGACGGCGTCGAGCTCGTCGGCTACGACGAGGCACCCGACGCGGGGCGCATCGCCGAGACCGGCGACGGCTTCTTCGTCTACGAGGCGCACGAGGGATCCGCGGGGTCGACGACCTTCACGTACCGCGTCCGCGATCGGTTCGGTGCGGAGTCGACCGCCGCGGTCGTCGTCGGCATCGCACCGCCACCCGACGTCAACCAGGCACCCTTCGCAGAGCGCGACGAGGTCACGGTGCAGCCCGGCCGTCAGGTCGCGGTCCCCGTGCTCGCGAACGACTTCGATCCCGATGGCGATCTGCTGACGCTCGAGCTCGACGGCATCGCCGACGCGTCGGAGGCGCTCGGCGACATCGTGATCGACGAGGATCGCAGCACCGTCGACTTCGTCGCCCCGGACCAGGATGGCGAGTTCTCGCTGCGCTACCGCATCTCGGACGGCCGCGGCGGGTCGACGCAGGGCGTCGTGCTCGTGACGGTCGCCGACGGCGCCCCGCTCGCGCCGCCGATCGCGGTCGACGACGTCGTGCCTCCTGCCGACGTCGCGGCAGGCGAGCCGCTGTCGGTGCCGGTGCTCGACAACGACCTCGACCCCGACGGCAGCCCGGACGCGCTCGAGGTCGCGGTGCTGCAGGGCGACGCCGACGTCACCGCGGACGGCATCCGCGTGACGCCGAGCGACGAGGAGTTCCAGGTGGTCACGTACCGCGTGACCGACCCGGATGGCGAGAGCGCGGAGGCGTTCGTCTTCATCCCTGTGGCGCGCGACCCCGCCCCCCGCCTGTCGGACCCGAGCATGGTCTACGAGGTGCAGTCGGGCATCGCCGAGGAGTTCGAGCTCTCGGAGCTCGTGGAGGTGTCGCAGAACGATCCGCGCATCACGACGGCCGACCGGGTGTCCGCGACGAACGCGAACGGCGACCCGCTCGTCACCGACGTCGACACGCTCGTCTACACGTCGGAGTCCGGCTACACGGGACCTGCGACGCTGAGCTTCGAGGTCACCGACGGCACCGACGAGTCCGACCCGGACGCGAACACCGCGACGCTGTCGATCGCATTGCTCGTGCGCCCATCGTCGGCCGTCGCCCCGACGTTCGACGGCGCCGCGTTGCAGGTGCCGCAGAACGGGTCGATCGACTTCGACCTCACCAGCGCCACACGCGACCCCGACCCGGGCGACCTCGAGGAGATGGACTACGAGGTCGTCGGCGGCGCCTCGGGCCAGCTCGACCAGAGCCTCGCAGGCCAGGTGCTCACGTTGTCCGCACCGGTGGACGCGAACCTGGGGACGTCCGTCTCGTACACGGTCGAGGCGACCGACCGGCACGGCAACACCGCGCAGGGCACGGTCGTCGCGACCGTCGTGATCTCGAACGAGCCGGTGGCGATCCTGCGCGACGACTCCGGCGAGGCGGTGCAGGGGATCGCGACGGGCGTCAACGTGCTCGCCAACGACTGGAACCCATTCGAGGGGCAGGCACCGCTGCGGGTCGTCGAGGCGCAGGTCGTCGGAGGGGTCGGCGAGGCGTCGACCGACGGTGCGACGGTCACCGTGACCCCCGGCAGCGACTTCTCGGGCGTGCTCACCGTGCGGTACACGGTGCAGGACGCGACCGAGACGCAGCAGCGGCAGCAGACGGGCCAGATCGTGCTGAACGTGAAGGGACGCCCCGAGGCCCCCATCCGACCGAACGTGCTGTCGGTCGGCGACCAGACGGTGACGCTCGCGTGGGCGGCGCCCGCCGCGAACGGCGCGCAGATCTCGACGTACACGGTGCGCAGCGCGGATGGGTCGTTCTCGCAGGCGTGCGCGTCGACGACGTGCACGTTGCAGGGGCTCGTGAACGATCAGACGTACCAGTTCACCGTGACGGCGACGAACGAGGTCGGTGACTCCGACCCGTCTCCGGCGTCGTCGGACGCGCGACCCGACGTGCGTCCCGACCCGCCTGCGGCGCCGCGGGCCGAGCGCGGCGACACGCAGCTGACGGTCACGTGGGAGACGCCGGCGAACCGCGGCTCCGCCATCACGAGCTACCTGCTGGAGATCAGCCCGCCGCCTGCGAACGGGTCGCCGACGGTGTCGATCGAGGGCGGCGCGACCTCGCACGTGTGGCAGGGGCTCACGAACGGCGTCGCCTACTCGTTCCGCGTGCAGGCCTACAACGACGCCCCAGAGCCCAGCGACTTCAGCCCGGCTTCCGCCACCCAGACGCCAGCGGGCCCGCCCTTCCAGGTCACGGACGTCGCCGCCGTGCGCGACCAGTCGATCCCGGGCACCGTGCAGATCCAGGTCACGTGGGCGCAGCACGAGACGCAGTCGAACGGTGCGGCGATCCAGGGCTACACCGTCACGCCCGTGCGCGACGGCGCCCCGCAGGCCGGTCTCGCGCAGACCGTGGCGGGCGCGACGGCCACGAGCGCGGTCTTCGGCGCGGGTGCGCTGCCGGGCTCGGCCGGATCGACCTACACGTTCACGGTCGTGGCGACGAACGACGTCGGCCCGTCTGAGGCCTCGGCGCCGTCGAACGGCGTGCGCGATGCGACGACCCCGGCTGCGCCGACGATCACGAGCGTCACGAACGGCGACGGCTACGCCGAGATCGCATGGTCGCCGGGCGCGAGCAACGGCGCGAACGCCTCGGAGATCCAGTACCACTGGTTCCAGGGCGGCACCGATCGGGGTCTGATCCCGGGCGACGACCGGCTGCCGCTCGCGAACCGCGAGAATCCGTACGACATCTCGATCGGCGCGATCTCGACCGTGCAGGGCATCCGCTACGACAGCCCGCGCTCGAACGTGGTCCAGGCCGCGCCATTCGGGCTGCCGCCGCGTCCGTCGGTGACCGCGCAGGCGGGCGTGGGGGAGGTGACGTTCGGCTGGTCGACGAACGGCACGAACGGCCGCTCCCTCGCGTACCTGGAATGGACGAACCAGCTCGGCGGCCAGAGCAACCGCGTGCAGCCGGCCGCGAACGGCAGCCGCACGATCTCCGTGCCTGCGGGGCAGGAGGCGTGCATCGTCGCGATCGTCGTCGACGTCGAGGGGCAGTCGAGCGGCGAGAGCGCGCGGGCGTGCGCGACGTCGCGCTCGAACCCGTCGATCACCTTGAGCAGAGGCGACGCGCGCGGCAACGGCTGCACGGGCGCTGGTGGTGTGCCGTGCAGGTACTACCAGCTCAACTGGCAGAACCTCGCGCCCGGGACCTACACGTTCACGTGCCACAACTCGGGCAACCCAGGCGGCAGCGGCAACTTCGCGCCCGGCACCGGCGACCCCGAGGGCAGCGCGCTGCAGATCACCGTCGGCTCGGCGAACGACAGCACGCAGTACCGCGCGAGCGGCGGCAGGCTCTGCTACTCCGGCTACGGCGGCACCGCGTGGATGACGCTGAGCGGCAATGGCGTGAACCTCGACACCCGTGACTTCCAAGGCGGCGGCATCGCCTGGCCGTGACGGCGTGGGTGGCATGGCCGACGGCGTCGCTGCCGCAGGGCGGCCGCGGATCCGAGGGCGGCTCAGGTTCCATCCAGCAGCGAGGGCCCCGCGTAGGGCATGATCGGTGGGTCTGAGCGTTCGGGGGAGTCGTGGGCGTGCTGCGGTGGATGAAGCGGCGTCGAAAGACGACCGCCTCGGTCGCCGTCGTCGCTGCGGCGGCGATCTCGTTGGGTGTGCTGGCGTTCACGTACGAGGGGTTCACGCAGACCGACGTCGAGCTGCATGACGGTGGCGTGTGGGTCACGCGCACGTCCGAGGCGCAGGTGGGCCATCTGAACGTGCAGGCGCAGGAGCTCGATGGTGGGTTCTTCCTGCCGTCGGGGTCGACGTCGTTCGACGTGCTGCAGGATGGCGATGCGGTGTTCGTGCGCGACGGCGACGGCGCGCTCATCGCGGTCGACCCGTCGTCGATGATCCTCGGCGCCGCGGTGCTGCTGCATCCGGACACGCAGGTCGACCAGCGCGGCGGCACCGTCGCGATCCTCTCGCCAGAGGGCGAGCTGTGGGCCATGCCGGTCGGCGAGGTGAGCGCGTTCGACGCCGAGGAGCTCGATCCGCTCGCCGAGGTCGGCGAGGGCGCCGCGCTCGCCGTCGGATACGACGGCAGCGTCGCCGTCGCGTCCCCTGCGGACGACGCGGTGCTGCGGTGGGAGACCGCCGACGACGGAGGCTTCGACGAGCCGTCGCGCGAGGGCCGCGAGGGGCTCGGCGAGGCCGACGACGTCAGCGTCACGATGGTCGGCGACCAGGCGGTCGCGCTGGGTGGCACGCGGCTGTTCCTGCCTGGTCGCACGGTCGACGTGCCAGAGGATGCGGTGCTGCAGCAGGTGGGCGACGAGGCCTCGAGCGTGATGCTCGCGACGAGCGATCTGCTGCTGCGGCAGCCGCTCGGCGTCGGGGAGCTCGTGCAGCAGTCGTTCGGCTCCGGCGGGGGCGAGACGGTCGCGCCGGTGCAGCTTGGCGGCTGCGTCTATGCGGCGTTCCCGTCGTCGGCGACGTTCGTGCGCACGTGCCAGGACGCCTCGCGCAGCACCGAGGAGGCCATCGAGGGCCTCGAGGGTGCTGCGACGTTCCGGGTGAACCGCGGCCTCGTGGCCCTCAACCAGTTCGAGACGGGTCAGTCGTGGCTCGTCACCGACGTCGTCGTGCTCATCGACAACTGGGACGACCTGATCCCCGAGCAGAGCGATGCGGAGTCGGACGAGCAGGACGAGTCGCTCGAGGACATCCTGCAGCAGACGGTGCCGCCGCCGTCGGCCGAGAATCACGATCCGGTCGCGACCGACGATCAGCTGGGTGCGCGGCCGGGGCGGGCGAGCATCCTGCCGGTGCTGGCGAACGACTCGGATCAGGATGGCGACGTGCTGACCGCTCGGGTCGTGAGCGATCTGCCGTCGGGGGTGACGGTGTCGCCGATCGCGAACGACTCGCAGCTGCAGATCGAGATCCCGGAGTCGTTCTCGGATCGCACGATCACGTTCCAGTACGAGGTCGCAGACGGCAAGGGCGGCACCGACACCGCGACCGTCACGGTCACGGTGCGTGCTCCGGAGGAGAACAGTCCGCCGGAGCCGCTGTTCGAGCAGTCGTTCGTGATCGAGCAGACCGCGAGGTTCGAGTATCCGGGGCTGCAGGGCTGGTTCGATCCCGACGGCGACGACTTCTACCTGCAGTCGGCCACGAGCCCCTCTGGCGACCAGATCGAGGCGTCGCCCGCCGGCCGCATCCTCTACACGGCCACGGGCGCGCCAGGCATCACGAGCGTCGAGCTGACGATCGTCGACTCCCGCGGCGGATCGACCGACGGCACGATCGCCGTGACCGTGCTCGAGCGCGGCACCGCGCAGATCCAGCCGAACGCCGACTTCATCTCGGCCACCGTCGGGCAGGAGGTCTCGCTCGAGCCACTCGCGAACGACTACGTGCCAGGAACCCAGGACGCGCGCCTCGCGCAGGTGTCGCTCGACCAGGTGCCGCAGCTGCAGGGCTCGTGGGATGCCGCAACCGGCATCGTCAGCCTCTCTGGTGCGACGGCGGGCACCTACTACCTGCCCTACCTCGCGACGGCAGGCGCCTCCTCGCAGCCAGGGCAGATCCGCGTCGACATCCGCGAGGCCGACGACGAGGCACGCCCCGTCGCGGTGCGCGACATCGCGCTGCTGCCGCAGCTGGGCGAGACGCTCGTCGACCTCATCGCGAACGACGTCGACCCCTCTGGCGGCGTGCTCGTCGTGCAGTCGGTCCGGGCGGATGGCGTCGCGGTGTCGGCGCAGCTGCTCGAGCGGCGCGTGCTGCGTCTCATCGACACGCAAGGGCTGACGAGCGAGACGACCATCACGTACACCGTCTCGAACGGGCGCTACACGGAGACGGGGCAGGTCGTCATCATCCCGGTGCCGCCGCCGGATCAGCCTGCGCAGCCGACGGCGGTGGCCGACACGGCGACGGTGCGCGAGGGCGACTTCGTGTCGATCCCCGTGCTCGACAACGACTTCAGTCCCGACAACCTCGACCTGACCGTGACGCCGACGCTCGTCGAGACGTCGTTCGCCTCTGGCGACGACGGCTGCGACGTGACGGGCGAGGATGCCGAGGGGTGCGCGTTCGTCGATGGCGACGTCGTGCGCGTGTTCGTGCCCGTCGGGGGCCCGAGCTCCGTGCGCGTCGTCTACGAGATCACGGATCGACACGGCGGCGTCGCGACGGCGCCCGTCGACATCACCGTCGTCTCGCGCGACGGCAGCAACGACCCGCCGATCGCGCAGACCGTCACGGCGCGCGTCGTCGAGGGCAACCGGGTCTCGATCCCCATCCCGCTCGACGGCATCGATCCGAACGGCGACGGCGTGGAGCTCGTCGGCTACGAGGCGGCGCCCGATGCGGGCCGCATCGTCGACACGGGCGACGGCTTCTTCGTCTACGAGGCCTACGAGGGCACCGCGGGCTCGACGACGTTCACCTACCGCGTGCGGGACCGGTGGGGAGCGGAGGCGACGGCCGCCGTCGTCATCGGCATCGCACCGCCGCCCGAGCTGAACCAGGCGCCGTTCGCCGAGACCGACGAGGTGCTCGTGCAGCCCGGTCGCGACATCGCGGTGCCCGTGCTCTCGAACGACTTCGACCCCGACGGCGACCTGCTCACGCTCGAGCTCGACGGCATCTCGGAGGCGTCGGAGCAGCTCGGCGAGATCACGATCGACGAGGACAGGAGCACCGTCGACTTCACCTCGCCGGAGGCGGAGGGCGAGTACCAGCTGCTCTACCGCGTCTCCGACGGTCGCGGGGCATCGACCCCGGGGATCGTGCTCGTCACGGTCGCCGACGACGCTCCGCCGCAGCCGCCGGTCGCCGTCGACGACGTCGTGCCCGCCGCCGACGTGTCTGCGGGCGAGCCCATCACGGTGCCGGTGCTCGACAACGACCTCGACCCCGACGGCAGCCCCGATGCGCTCGAGGTCGCGGTGCTGCAGGGTGACGCCGACGTCACCGCGGACGGCATCCGGGTGACGCCGAGCGACGAGGAGTTCCAGGTGGTCACGTACCGGGTGACCGACCCGGATGGCGAGAGCGCCCAGGCGTTCGTCTTCGTGCCGCTCGCGCGGGATCCTGCGCCGAGGCTCATCTCGGACGAGGTCATCGAGGTGCAGTCCGGCGTCGCGGAGGAGTTCGAGCTGTCGGAGCTCGTGGCGGTGTCGCAGAACAGCCCGCGCATCACGACGGCCGACAGCGTGTCGGCGACGAACGCCAACGGCGACCCGCTCGTGGTCGACGTCGACACGCTCGTCTACACCTCCGAGCTCGGCTACACGGGCCCCGCGACGCTGAGCTTCGAGGTCACCGACGGCACGGACGAGTCGGACGACAGCGCCTCGACAGCCGTGCTCTCGGTCGCGTTGCTCGTGCGGCCCTCGTCGGCGGTGCCCCCGACGTTCTCGGGCGCATCGCTGCAGGTGCCGCAGGACGGCTCGGTCGAGCTCGACCTCACGACGGCCACGCGCGACCCCGACCCCGGCGACCTCGACGACATGCGATACGAGCTCGTCGGTGGGCAGTCCGAGCAGGTCGACGCATCGCTCTCCGGTCAGATCATCACGCTCTCGGCCGATGTGGACGCCAGCCTCGGTGCGACGGCCTCGTACACGCTCGAGATCACCGACCGGCACGGCAACGCCATCCAGGGCACGGTCGTCGCGACCGTCGTGATCTCCGACAAGCCGCTCGCCATCGTGCGCGACGACACGGGCGAGGCGGTGCAGGGCGTCGCCTCGACCATCCCGGTGCTCGCGAACGACTGGAACCCCTTCGAGGGCCAGGCGCCGCTGACGGTCGCCGAGGCGACGGTCGTCGGCGGCGACGGGTCGGCGACCACCGACGGCTCCACCGTCACGGTCACGCCCGGTGGCGACTTCTCCGGCGTGCTCACGGTGCGCTACACCGTGATCGACGCGACCGAGACGCAGCAGCGTGCGAGGACGGGCCAGATCGTGCTGAACGTGAAGGGCAGGCCGGAGGCGCCGATCCGTCCGAACGTGCTGTCGGTGGGGGATCAGACGGTCACGTTGGCGTGGGCGGCGCCTGCGGCGAACGGTGCGGCGATCTCGGGCTACACGGTGCGCAGCGCGGATGGGTCGTTCTCGCAGGCGTGCGGGTCGACGACGTGCACGCTGCAGGGGCTCGTGAACGATCAGACGTATCAGTTCGTGGTGGTGGCGACGAACGAGGTGGGCGACTCCGACCCGTCGCCTGCGTCTGCGGATGCGCGTCCCGACGTGCGGCCCGACCCGCCGGCGGCGCCGCGCGCCGAGCGTGGCGACACGCAGCTGACGGTGACGTGGGAGGCGCCGCCGAACCGTGGCTCGGCGATCACGAGCTACCTGCTCGAGATCAGCCCGCCGCCCGCGAACGGCTCGCCGACCGTCGTGATCCCCGGTGGTGCGACGACGCACGTGTGGCAGGGCCTCACGAACGGCACCGCGTACACGTTCCGCGTGCAGGCCTCCAACGAGGCCCCCGAGCCGAGCGAGTTCAGTCCCGCCTCGTCGGCGCAGATCCCCGCAGGCCCGCCGCTGCAGGTGACGGGCGTCTCCGCGACGCGCGACCAGTCGATCCCAGGCAACGTGCAGATCCAGGTCACGTGGGACCAGCACGAGACGCGCAACAACGGCGCGGCCATCACGGGCTACTCGGTGCAGCCCTACTCGAACGGCGCACCGGTCGGGTCTGCGCTCACCGTGACCGGCGCTGCGACGACGCGGGCGACGTTCGGAGCGGGGTCGCTGCCAGCCGGCACGGGCGTGACGCTGACCTTCACGGTGCAGGCCGTCAACGACGTGGGGCCGTCGCCGGCATCGGCGCAGTCCAACGGCGTGCGCGACGCGACCACGCCGGCGGCGCCCGCCATCACCGCCGTGACGAACGGCGACGGCTGGGCCGACATCACGGTGCAGGCCGGCTCGACGAACGGTGCGCGGGCCGAGGAGGTCTCGTACCAGGTGTTCGTCAACGGCACGCAGCGCGGCACGGTCTCGGCGACCGGCGGGCGCGTGCAGGTCGCGAACCAGGACGTGCCCGGCGCGAACATCACGGTCCGAGCCGTGTCGACCGTGCAGGGCATCACGTATCCCGGGCCGCAGTCCGCTCCCGCGCAGGCGGCGCCGTACGGACCGATCGGGGCCCCCACCGCGGGTGCGACGCAGGGCGTCAACGAGGTGACCGTCTCGTGGGACGGACCGAACCCGAACGGGCGCCCCGTCACCGTGGAGATCAACATCAACGGCGGCGGATGGCAGCCGGTCGCCGATCAGGGCTCCCAGTCGGTGCAGACGAGCCCCGGCCAGCAGACGCGCATCCAGGTGCGGGCGTCGACAGGGCAGGCCGAGGGCGTCCACGGCGCCCAGACCACGCAGGCGTCCGCGCAGGCCCAGGCACGCGGCAACCCGTCGATCACGCTCTCGCGCGGTCCGGTCTTCCCCGGATGCAACGGCACCTGCTACAAGTACCAGCTGAGCTGGAGCGAGCTGCCGCCTGGCACCTACAGCTACCAGTGCTTCAACACCGGATCGAACAACGGCCCCGGCAACCCGTTCAACGACCCGAACCCGGGCACGGTCCGCATCGGCGACTGGAGCGGCAGCACGACCGCCGGGTCGAACGCCAACGGCGACCTCTGCTTCTCCGAGTTCCGCGGCGACGCCTGGATGCGCGTGTGGGGCAATGGCGTCGACATCCAGACACCACGGATCAGCTGGCCATGATGACGACAGAAGGAGCGCCGCGATGGCGATGACGATGACCCGCGAGCAGGCGGCATGGTTCCAGGAGACGTTCCAGCGTCTCGTCGACAACGTCGGCGCGGTCGTGCTCGGCAAGGAGGACGTGATCGCGCTCGCGTTCACGGCCATGCTCTCCGAGGGCCACCTGCTGCTCGAGGACGCGCCCGGCACGGGCAAGACGCAGCTGGCGAAGTCGATGGCGGCCACGGTCGCCGGCGCGAACACGCGCATCCAGTTCACGCCCGACCTGCTGCCCTCCGACGTCACGGGCGTCACCGTCTACGACCAGAAGACGCAGGCGTTCGAGTTCCACAAGGGGCCGATCTTCGCGCAGATCGTGCTCGCCGACGAGATCAACCGTGCGTCGCCGAAGACGCAGTCGGCGCTGCTGGAGGTCATGGAGGAGGGCCGCATCACCGTCGATGGCGACGCCTACGAGGTGGGTCGGCCGTTCATGGTCATCGCGACGCAGAACCCCATCGAGCAGGCGGGCACGTACCGCCTGCCGGAGGCGCAGCTCGACCGCTTCCTCATGAAGACGTCGATCGGCTACCCGGGCCGCGAGCAGACCGTGCGCATCCTCGCCGGCTCCGCGCAGCGCAACGCGTCGTCGCTCGTGCAGCCCATCGTCACGACGACGGCCGTCGCCGAGATGATCGACCTGGCGGCGACGGCCCACGTCGACGCGGCCGTGCTCGACTACATCGCCGGCCTCGCCGAGCACACGCGCGAGTCGAAGGACACGCGCCTGGGCGTCTCGGTGCGCGGTGCGATGGCCATCACGCGCGCTGCCAAGGCGTGGGCGTCCGCACGCGGCCGCAACTACGTGCTGCCCGACGACGTCAAGGCGCTCGCGCAGCACGTGTGGGCGCACCGCATCGTGCTCGACCCCGAGGCGGAGTTCTCGGGCGTCACCGGCGAGCGCGTCATCGAGCGAGCCGTCGCCGACGTGCCGGCGCCGCAGGAGAGGGCGCTCGTCTGATGAGCCAGGTCGCGCCGCAGGGCGGGGAGGTGACCGCCCCTCCCGTGCCGAGCGCGCCCGCGCCCGATGCCGAGCAGCCGGAGCAGCAGGAGCGACGCCGTCCGCGACCCTCGCCGCGCGCCGCGCTCGCAGCGGTCCGCGGCCGCATGCGCGCGCTCGCCGACTCGAACGTCGTGCACGGCGCGCGCCAGGGGATCGTCCGCGGCGCTCGAGCGACGGTGCCCGTGCTCGCACCCGTCACGCGGTTCGGCTGGGTCGCGCTCGCCATCACGATCGCGGCGCTCGTCATCGGCCTGTCGCTGCAGTGGACCGAGCTCGTCGTCATCGCGATCGCGGGCGCCGTGCTGCTCGCGATCGCCATCGTCTACGTCATCGGTCGCACGATGTACCGCATCGAGCTCGACCTGGCCTACACGCGCGTCGTCGTCGGCGAGCGCGCGCTCGGACGCATCGAGATCCACTCCGCGAGCCAGCGTCCGCTCATGCCCGCCACGATCGAGGTGCCCGTCGGCTCCGCCGTCGCCGCCTTCCACCTGCCGCGCATGCAGCCGCGCGACGTGCACGAGGACGTCTTCGCGATCCCGACGTCGCGGCGTGCCGTGCTGCGCGTCGGCCCCGTGCGCTCGGTGAAGGGCGACCCGCTGGGCCTGCTGCGCAGGCAGGTGCGCTGGACCGAGCCCGTCGAGCTGTTCGTGCACCCGCGCACCGTGCAGCTCGACGAGACCGCTCCCGGCCTCATCCGCGACCTCGAGGGCATCACGACCCGCGACCTCACGAACTCCGACATCGCGTTCCACGCGCTCCGCGACTACGTCGCAGGCGACGATCGCCGCTACATCCACTGGAAGTCGTCCGCGCGCACCGGGCAGCTCATGGTGCGCCAGTTCGAGCAGACGAGGCGCTCGGTGCTCGCGCTCGGGCTGTCGACGAACCCCGACGACTACGGCGACCCCGACGAGCTCGAGACGGCGATCTCGGTGCTCGGGTCGCTCGGCCTCCAGGCGATCCGCGACGAGATGGACGTCGTCGTGCGCACCTCCCGCCGCAGCCTGCCCGCCATGAACGGCAAGCGCCTGCTCGACGGGCTCTCGGGCGTCGCGACGAACGCGCGCCACGCGCGCCTCATCGGCCTCGCAGGCGAGATCGGTCGCGAGCATCCCGGTGCGTCCGTCGTGATGCTGCACGCGGGCAGCGGCGTCGACCTCACGACCGTGCGGCGTGCGACGTCGCTGCTGCCGTCGCAGGCCCGCATCCTCGTCATCCAGGCGGTCGCGGGCGCGAAGGCGCGCGTGCAGCCGCTCGGCACCGCCACGCTCGCGCAGCTGCCCTCGCTCGCCGAGCTCCCCCGCATCGTCAGGGCGGTGAGCGAGCAGTGAGCGTCGACGCATCCGCAGCGGCCGGTCGCCGCGCACCGCTGCTGCCCAGGAGGCCCTGGCAGGTCGCGATCGACTGCGCCGTCATCCTGCTCGTGCTCACGATGGCCACGCTCGCGTTCCGACCCGTCTTCGGCGGCACCGACGTGCTCATCGCCGGCATCGGCGGTGCGCTCGCCGGCATCCTCGTCGGCGTCGTCACGTCGCTGCGCCCGCTGCGCGGCTGGCTCGTGACCGTCGCGGGCATCGTGGTCGCCTACGTCGTCTTCGGCCCCGCGCTCGCCGTGCGCCACGCGACGATCGGCGGCGTCATCCCGACGGTCGACGGCCTTCGCGAGCTCATGCTCGGCTCGTTCATCTCCTGGCGCAGCCTGCTCACGGCGCAGCCTCCCGTGCAGGGCTTCCCGAGCCTGCTCGTCGTGCCGATGCTCACGACGCTGCTGTGCGGCGCGATCGCGACCGTGCTCGCGATCCGGCTGCGACGCGGCGCGGCGTGGGCGATGCTGCCCGGCGTCGTCGCCCTCGTCGTGGGGATCGCGTTCGGCACGCGCATCGCCGAGCAGCCCATCCTGCTCGGCGTCGTCACCGCCTGCGCGTCGATCGCCTGGATCGCATGGCGCGGAGCGACCTCCAGGCGCAACCTCGCCGAGGAGGTCGAGGTCACGCGCGACGACGCCAACCGCCGCGCCTTCGCACGCCGACGCCTCATCGGCGGCGTCGGCATGGTCGCGGCCGCCGCGCTCGTCGCGAGCGTCGCCGCCGTGCCCATCGCCTTCACCGACCGTCAGGTGCTGCGCGACGACGTCGAGCCGCCCATCGAGCTCGCCGACTACCCCAGCCCCCTCGCAGGCTTCCGGCTGTGGCACAAGAACTTCGAGGAGGCGACGCTGCTGACCGTCTCCGGCATGCCGGAGGGGTCGCGGCTGCGGCTCGCGACGCTCGACTGGTACGACGGCACCGTCTTCGCCGTCGCAGGCAGTCAGGAGTCGGCGGCGTCCGGCTCGTTCTCCCGCGTCGGCGACGCGATCGACTCGTCGCAGCCTGGCGAGCCCACCCGCATCGAGGTCGAGATCGACCAGTACTCGGGCGTGTGGGTGCCGAGCGTCGGCTACGCGGAGCGCATCGACTTCGGCGGCGACGATGCCATCGCGCTGCAGTCGTCGCTCGCGTACAACGGACTCACGGGCAACGTGCTCGCAGAGGCGGGGCTCGGCGAGGGCGACTCGTACACGATCGACGCGATCGTGCCGACGCTGCCGGAGGTCGAGGACCTCGCGGGCCTGCCGACGTCGGACATCGACATGCCGGACACCGACGTGCCCGAGCTCATCCAGGCCTTCGTCTCGACGTACGCGACCGAGCGGACGACGCTCGACAACATCCTCGCCATGACGGCGCAGCTGAACCAGGGCGCGTTCAGCCACGGCGTCGGCGACGACGAGGCCGTCTCGCTCGCCGGCCACGGCGAGCGCAGGCTCACGACGATGTTCGACGCCGAGACGCTGCTGGGCGACGACGAGCAGTACGCGGCGGCGTTCGCGCTCGCGCTGCAGTTCTACGGCGTGCCCGCCCGCGTCGTCATGGGCATGTACCCGGGCGACGAGGCCTTCGAGGGCGACGAGGGGGCGGTCGAGCTCACCGGCAGCGACATGCACGCGTGGGTCGAGGTGTCGTTCCAGGGCGTCGGCTGGGTGCCGTTCGACCCGACCCCGCCCGAGGACAACACGCAGGTCGAGCCCGAGCCGCAGCCGCAGCCCGACCCCCGGCCGCAGGTGCTGCAGCCGCCGCAGCCGCCTGAGGAGCCCGCGGAGCTGCTGCCGAACACGCAGCCGGACCAGGCGCAGGACGACGAGGAGGAGCAGGCGTCGACCTGGTGGCTCGTCGCGCTCGCCGTCGCGGGGGTCATCCTCGGCATCCTCGCGCTGCTCGCGCTGCCGTTCCTCGTCATCGGCCTGCTGAAGGCCAGACGCAGACGCAGGCGCTTCGAGGCGGCGAGCGAGAGCGAGCGGCTGGCAGGCGGCTGGCACGAGGTGGTCGACGAGGCCGTCGACCTCGGCCTGCCCGTGCCCGCGGGCATCACGCGCCGCGAGGTCGCGTCGTCGGTGGAGGAGCGGTATCCGCAGTCGCGTGCCGCTGCGATCGGCGAGTACGTCGACTCGGGCGTCTTCGGCCCCGGTGAGCCGCATCGCGGCGAGATCGACGCGTTCTGGAAGGATGTCGATCGCAGCGTGCAGGCGATGCGGCGGGAGGCGAGCAGGCGCACGAGGATCCTCGGGATGCTCTCCCTGCGGTCGTTCCTGCGTCGACGAGCGGAGCGGAGGGGCCGATGATCTGGTCGATCGACGATGGGCGCGACACGCGCCCCGATGGCGTCGACGAGGACGGCGTGCCCGATCCCGCCTACGCCGCGAGCCTCGGCCTCATCCCGGCGCCCCTGGGGCGACGCGTCGTCGCGACGCTCATCGAGGTCGCGGTCTACGCCCTGCTCTCGCTGCCGCTGCTGCTGGGAGCGATGGCCCGCATCGTGAGCCTCGTCACGGGTGCGACGAGCTGGTACGGGTTCGTGAACCACCCGGGCTTCGTGCTGACGCTCGTCATGACGATCGTCACGGTCGTGCTGTCGATCGCGTTCACCGTCGTGCAGCTCATCCTCCACGGGCGCAAGGGCGTCACGCTCGGCAAGGCCATCATGGGGCTGCGCACCGTGAACGTCGCGACGCTCGCGAAGCCGGGATTCGGTCGCGTGCTGCTGCGCGGCATCGTGCTGTACGCCTCGTCGATCGTGCCGGTCGTGGGGCCGGCGCTGTTCCTCTGCTCGCCGCTGCTCGATCGGCGCAGGCGTCGCGGCTGGCTCGACCTCGTCGGACGCACGTGGCTCGTCGACGCTGCGAACGGGCTCGACCCGTACGACGCGAAGCGGATGCGCATCGCCCGCAAGACGGTCGCGGCCGACCCCGTCGCCGAGCAGCAGGCGCTGCCGTCGCTCGCGACCCCCGTGCAGCACGGCGCGACCGCCGCCTACCAGCCGGGCGCTCGCGTGAGCGCAGGCGTGCTCGGTGCCGCACGGCCGCACGTGCCCGGCGAGCACCCCGTCGTCGGCGTCGCGTCGTCGCAGCAGCGGGCCCTCGCGCAGCCCGAGACGCAGCAGGCCGCGCCCTCGGCGCCGTCCGCGCCCTACCTTCCCGGCGAGCTCACGGGTTCCGCGCCGAGCGGGCTGCCGCCCGTGCCGTCGTCGCCGTTCGCGCGGCCGGGCGGGGTGCCGAGCGCGCCGCAGGTGCAGCAGGCGGGCACCCCGGTGCAGGGGGTCTCGAGCGCCTCGCCCGTCACGCCCCAGCAGACCCCCGGGCAGCCGCCGATCGTGCAGCAGCAGGCGGCATGGACGCCTCCGGCCGTCGACGCCGCGCCGCAGCCGCCCGTGCAGCATCAGGCGCCGCCGCACGAGCCGCAGCAGGCTCCCGCGCAGGAGCGGCAGGCAGGGGTCCCGTCCGCGCCCGTGCAGCAGCCTCCCGCGCCTGCGAGCGCGCCGGTGTCCGACGCGACCGTCGTGCGGACGCCGAGCGACGGCGTCGGCGACGACCTCGAGGCCACGCGCATCGCCCGCCCCCGCGCGCTCGTGCTCGAGCTCGACGGCGGCGGCCGCATCCAGCTCGGCGGCCGCGTGCTGATCGGCCGCAACCCCACGCTCCAGCCCGGTGAGGCCGGCACGCTCGTGCCGATCCCGGACGACACGCGCTCGGTCTCGAAGACGCATGTCGCGATCGACGTCGAGGGCGGCACGATCACGATCGTCGACCGGCACTCGACGAACGGCTCGTCGATCGTGCGCGGAGGCAAGGAGACGAGGCTCGTCGGCGGCGTGCCCACCCGCGCAGAGGTCGGCGACGTCGTGATGCTCGGCGATCGCCGGGCGGTGATCTCGCGTGGCTGAGCTGCGCGTGGGCGAGTACCGCTACGAGCATGCGGCGATCGTGCTGCGCTGGGCGGGGGCGACCCACGAGGGTGCGCGCGCCATGAACGAGGACTCGGTGTTCGCATCCTTCCCCGTCTTCCTCGTGGCCGACGGCATGGGCGGGCAGGCCTCCGGCGACGTGGCGAGCGCGCTCGCGGTCGAGTCGTTCCGGACGCTGAAGGGCCGCGCGCTCGCGTCGGTCGAGGGCGTCGAGCAGAGCGTCGAGCGCGCGTTCCGCGCCGTGCGCCACGAGGCGGCCTGGCATGGCGCGGCGGGCGGCACGACCCTCGCCGGCGCGGTCGCCGTCGACGTCGGCGGCATCGCGCACTGGTACGTGCTCAACGTCGGCGACTCCCGCACGTACCTGCTCGAGGACGGCGTGCTGCAGCAGGTGAGCGTCGACCACTCGGTCGTGCAGGAGCTCGTCGACGCAGGTGCCGTCGAGCGCGAGGCCGCGCGCACGCATCCGCAGCGCCACATCATCACGCGCGCGATCGGTGCGGGGGAGGAGCACGCTCCCGACAGCTGGCTGCTGCCCGCAGAGCGGGGCCAGCGTCTGCTCGTGTGCTCCGACGGCCTCTCGAGCGAGGTCGACGACGACGAGATCGCAGGCGTGCTGCGTGCGACGCCGTCGCCTGCGGATGCCGCGGCGTCGCTCGTCGCCCGCGCGCTGCGCGCCGGTGGGCGCGACAACGTCACGGTGGTCGTGGTCGACGTCGACGAGGTCGCGGGCGCCTGGGAGCTCGGCGACACCCGCCGCGGCGCGCTCGTCGAGGACACCGTGCCGATGACGAGGCGACGCTGATGCGCGCGTCGTACACGTTCGGCGAGGCGTGGTGCGTCGTGCACGGCGACGTGCTCGTCGTGCTCGACCGCGGTCTCGACGCGCCGACGGCCGTGGCGCTGCACACGGCGACGAGCGACCGGACGACGGCGGCGTCGCTGCGCGACGAGCCGCTCGCGCTCGCGGTGCTCGAGCCCGTCGAGGACGGCTGGCTGCTGTGGCGCAGGCGCGGCGTGCCGGCCGTCGCCGCCGAGCCGCTGCCCGATCGCACCGGCGAGGACTGGAGCAGCGACCTGCTGCCGACGGGTTCGACCGTGGCGTTCGGCGCCGTCGGGGCGCTCGCCGATGCGCTGCCGGTCGAGGGCGGCGTCGTGCGTGCGAGCGCAGTGCGCGTCGAGCTCGTCGCCTCGTCGACGGGCGCTGCGTCGCAGGTCGAGGTCTCGCCGCAGCCCGAGCCCGAGCCCGAGCCCGAGCCGGAGTCCGAGCCCGCGCCGGAGGTCGAGCCCGAGTCGGCGCCGGAGGTCGAGCCGGAGCCGGAGCCGCAGCCGGAGCCGGAGCCGGAGGTCGAGCCGCAGCCGGAGCCCGAGCCGCAGCCCGAGCCCGCACCGGAGCCCGCGCCCGCGCCCGAGCAGCAGCCGACGCTCGACGCCGCGCCCGCGGCCGTCGAGACCTCGCCGCCGACGACGCCGGAGCCAGCAGGGTCGGACGCACCGACGGCGCATCCAGGCATCGGGGGCATCATCGACTCCGTGCCCGGCTACATCCGACCCGCCGCCGTCGTCGAGGTCCCCGACCTCGTCGTCGGCGACCACGACGGCATGACGATCGCTGGCGACGCCGCGCGCTCGCTCGCGGCCGCGGCGAGGGAGCAGGCGGCTGCGGGTGCGCCCGTGCTCGGGCCGGCGACGGGCCCCGTCGTGCTCTCGTCGCTGTGCGCCGCCGCCCACGTGAACCCTCCGGGCGCCACGACGTGCGCGTGCGGTGCGCCCATCGAGCGCGGCTCGTCCGACCAGCGGTCGCGACCCGAGTTCGCCGAGCTCGTGCTGGCCTCCGGCGATCGCGTGCCGCTGGGGCGGGGCGTCGTGCTGGGCAGGAGGCCGAGCAGCCGACGCGTCGAGGATGGCCGCGTGCCCCGCCTCGTCACGGTGTCGAGCCCCAGCGAGGACATCTCCCGCAGCCACCTCGAGGTGCGCTGCGAGGACTGGAACGTGCTCGCCGTCGACCTCGACTCCACGAACGGCACGGTGCTGCTGCGCGACGGCTCCGCCCCGATGCGCCTGCGGCCAGGCGCCCCCCAGCTCATCGCCTTCGGCGACCGCCTCGACCTCGGCGACGGCGTCGTCGTGCGCATCGAGCGCGTCGCCGGGGAGCAGGCGCGATGAGCGCGCGTCGCGCGCCCGCGCAGCCGCCGCTGCTGCCCGGCTACGAGCACCGCAGGCTGCTGGGCACCGGCGGCTTCGCCGACGTGTTCCTCTACGAGCAGGTGCTGCCGTCGCGTCCCGTCGCCGTGAAGGTGCTGCTGACCGGCGTCGTCGACCGCGACGTCGTCGAGCACTTCCGGCAGGAGGCCAACGTCATGGCCCAGCTGTCGTCGCATCCGTCGATCGTCACGATCTACGGCGCCGCCGTCTCCGACGACGGCCGCCCCTACCTCGTCATGGAGTACTGCCCGCGGCCCAACCTGGGCGTGCGCTACCGCAGCGACCGCTTCTCGGTGGCGGAGGTGCTCGCGCTGGGCGTGCAGATCGCAGGCGCCGTCGAGACGGCGCACCGCGCGGGCGTGCTCCACCGCGACATCAAGCCCGCGAACATCCTCGTCACCGCGTACAACCGTCCCGCGCTCACCGACTTCGGCATCGCGACCACGACGGGCGAGGCCGACGTCTCGACGGGCATGTCGATCCCCTGGTCGCCGCCGGAGGCGTTCGCCGAGCAGCCCTGGAGCGGCCGCGAGTCCGACGTCTACGCCCTCGGCGCGACGCTGTACACGCTGCTCGCGGGACGCTCGCCCTTCGAGCTGCCTGGCGGGTCGAACACGAGCATCGACGTCATGACGCGCATCCAGCGCGGCGAGATCGCCCCGCTCGCGCGCTCCGACGTGCCCGCGTCGCTCGAGTCGGTGCTGCGATCGTCGATGGAGGTCGACCCGCGCAGGCGCTACGCGAGCGCGCAGGCCCTCGGGCGGGCGCTGCAGCAGGTCGAGGCCGAGATGCGCCTGTCGGTCACGCAGATGGACGTGCTCGACGACTCGGTGCCCGTCGACGTCGTCGACGACGAGGACGGCGGCGCGACGCGCATCCGGGGCGTCGTCGAGATCGACCCGCACGTCGACGAGCCGCCGAGGCTCGCGACCTCGAGCCCCGCCCCGCCGCAGGCGCCGTCGTACGCCGCGGCCGTCTCGGCCGTGTCGGAGGCCACCGTCATGCGACCCTCGCAGTCGGCAGCCGGGACGCTCGCGGGTCCGCAGATCCCGCGGCCGGGCGAGCTGCCGGTCGCCGCCGAGCCGGACTCCCCGTGGGGTGTGGCGGCGCAGCAGGTGCAGGCGGTGCGGCGCAAGCGGTCGCGCACGCCGATCATCGCGTCGATCGCGGCCGTCGTGCTCGTGCTCGTGCTCGTCGCCGGCGTCTGGCTCGTCGTGACGTCGGAGTCGGGCACGAGCCAGCCGGGCCCGTCGACGACGATCGCGGCGCCCGAGCCCAACACGCCCTCGCCGCCGCTCGAGGTCGACGTCGTCGTCGCAGGCGAGTCCGCCGAGTTCACGTGGGCGAACCCCTCGGAGCAGGACGGCGACGTGTACGTCGTCCACGCCGACCCGTCGAACGCGGATCCCGTCCGCGACTCGACCGACCTCACCAGCTACTCCCTCGCGCTGGACCCCGACGGCGAGACCTGCATCTCGGTCGCGATCCAGCGCGAGAGCGGCCTTCGTTCGACCTTCGTGGAGATGTGCGCCGATGTCTGATCCCACCTCGATCCGCGTCGAGTTCGCCGGCGAGTGGTTCGACCCCGTCGCCGAGCGGCCGTTCGTCATCGGTCGCGAGGGCGACCTCGCAGTCGACGACAACCCCTACCTGCACCGTGCGTTCCTCGAGATCGCGCAGCGCGACGGGCTGTGGTGGCTGACGAACGTCGGCACGCGCCTGTCCGCGACGCTCTCCAGCGCAGGTGGCGCCGTGCAGTCGTGGCTGTCGCCGGGCGCGAGCCTGCCGCTCATGTTCGCCGAGTGCGTCGTGGTGTTCACGGCGGGTCCGACGACGTACGAGCTGGGCATCCACACGACCACCGCCCCGTTCGCGATGGCAGCCTCCGCCGCCGCGACGACCGTCGGCGACGCGACGGTCATGCCCACGCAGCTCACGGCGCTGCAGAAGGCGCTCATCGTGGCGCTCGCGGAGCCGATGCTGCGCCGCGAGGGCGTGGGCGTGAGCGAGCTGCCCACGAGCACGGCCGCTGCCGAACGGCTCGGGTGGTCGATGTCGCGCTTCAACCGCAAGCTCGACAACGTCTGCGACAAGCTGGACCGCATGGGCGTGCAGGGACTGCGCGGCGGCGCGGGGAGGCTCGCGAGCAACCGGCGAGCGCGGCTCGTGGAGTATGCCGTGTCGTCGCAGCTGGTGACGCGGGCCGATCTGTCGCTGCTGGACGACGAGTCGCTGCGCGGTGCCGACGAGGAGGGGACCGAGGCATGAAGGTCAAGCTGACGCTGCACAAGGACGGCGCCGCACCCCGCGACATCGTCGTGACGGCCGACTCGACCGCGACGGTCGAGGACGTCGCGAGGCAGATCGCCGACGCCGACCCCCAAGGGGGCGTCGCGATCGCAGACGACCAGGCGGTCACCCTCGCCGTCGCGCCGCCGACGAGCCCTCGGCTCGATCCTCTCGAGCCCGACGCCCTCATCGGTGAGGCCGCGATCGGCTCCGGCTTCAACGCCGCGGTGCTGCCGCTCGGGCACCGCAGGACGCAGCGCGCTGCGAACGCAGGCGGACCGGCGCTCGCGGTGCTGCGCGTCGTCGGCGGACCCGCGGCCGGCCTCGAGGTGCAGCTGTCGGCAGGCCAGCACACGATCGGCCGCGACCCCTCGTGCGACGTCGTCGTCGGCGACAGGCAGGTGTCGAAGCGGCACGCGCGCATCGAGGTCGGCACCCACATCGAGGTCGTCGACCTGAACTCGGCCAACGGCGTCCTCGTCGACGGCCAGCTCGTGTCTCGTCTGCGCGTCATCCCCGGGCAGGCGTTCACGCTCGGCGAGAGCGTGCTGCAGGTGCAGCTGGCAGGCAGCTTCGACGCCGGCGGCGCCGACCCCGTGCTCGAGCGCGGCGGGTCGCTCATGTTCAACCGCAGCCCGCGCGTGGAGGAGCGCTACTCGGGCGAGTCGTGGGACGAGCCGCGGATGCCGAAGGAGCCGGCGTCGAAGATGTTCCCGTGGCCGATGCTCATCGCCCCGATCATCCTCGCCTCCACGCTCTTCGCGATGACGGGGCGAGCGCGCTCGCTCATCGTCGCGTTCATGACCCCGCTGATGCTCGCGGGCAACTTCATCTCGCAGCGCACGCAGGTCGGCCAGAAGGTCAAGGCCGAGGCGGCGACGTTCGAGAAGCAGTTCGAGCGGCTCGAGGAGCTGCTGTACCGCGCGATCCCGGAGGAGCGCCGCGTGCGCAACCTCGAGGCCCCGCCCGTCGCGGAGGTCTTCGACCACGCCATGCGTCTCGGGCCGATGCTGTGGACGCGCAGGCCGGAGCACTGGAACTTCCTGGGCGTGCGTCTGGGCACGTGCACGACGGAGAGTCGCAACGAGATCAAGCGTGCCGAGGTGCAGGAGGGGCTGCCGGAGTTCGTCGAGCGGGTCGACGCGCTCGAGGAGCGCTACGAGCTCATCTCCGAGGTGCCCGTGTTCGAGACGTTCCTGTCGACGGGCTCGCTCGGCGTGGCAGGCCCGAAGGCTGCCGCGAGCGACGCGCTGCGGGGCCTCGGCGTGCAGCTGTTCGGCCTCCACGCCCCCAACGACGTCGTCGCCGTCGCGCTCGCAGCGCCCGACTGGGTCGAGGAGCTCGAGTGGCTGAAGTGGCTGCCGCACACGACGAGCGAGAAGAACCCGTTCAAGGACATGCCGCTGGCCGACTCGGCGCCGACGGGGCAGGCGCTGCTCTCGGCGATCGAGGAGCACATCATGCGCCGGTCGAAGAAGACGGAGGGCGACCTGCGCCCGCCGTACAAGGACGACTGGGACCCGATGGACTTCGGCACCGACGTCGAGCGCGCCTCGAAGGAGACGAAGTTCCCAGGCGGCGCCGCGATCGTGCTCATCGTCACGAACGACGCCCCCGTCGACCGCCCCAGGCTGACGCAGATCCTCGAGCGCGGCCCCGACGTGGGCGTCTACACGCTGTTCGTCGCCCCCACCGTCGAGTCGCTCCCCGCAGCGTGCCGCACGTTCGTCGACGTCACCGAGGGCCTGCAGCAGGCGGAGGTGGGCACGGTGCGCTCCGGCGTCACGTACCGCGACGTCGTCGTCGAGGGCGTCTCGAACGAGTACATGCACATGCTCGCGAAGCGCCTCGCCCCCGTCGTCGACTCGTCGACCGTCATCGTCGACGCCTCCGACATCCCCACCTCCGTCAACCTCCTGACGCTCACGGGCCCCGACATCGCGCAGGATCCCAGCGCGGTCGTCGAGCGCTGGCGGCAGAGCAACACGATCATCGACCGCTCCGGCGTGCAGCAGCCGAGGCTGAAGAAGGCCGGCAACCTGCGTGCCGTCGTCGGTCAGGGCGCGACGGACGCCATGACGCTCGACCTGCGCACGCAGGGCCCGCACGCCCTCGTCGGCGGCACGACCGGTGCCGGCAAGTCGGAGTTCCTGCAGGCGTGGGTGCTCGGCATGGCCGCGGCGCACAGCCCAGACCGCGTGACGTTCCTGTTCGTCGACTACAAGGGCGGATCCGCGTTCGCCGACTGCGTCGAGCTGCCGCACTGCGTCGGCCTCGTCACCGACCTGTCTCCGCACCTCGTGCGCAGGGCGCTCACGAGCCTGCGGGCCGAGCTGCACCACCGCGAGCACCTCTTCAACCGCAAGAAGGCGAAGGACCTGCTCGAGCTCGAGAAGCGCCGCGACCCCGACTGCCCGCCGGCGCTCGTGCTCGTCATCGACGAGTTCGCGGCGCTCGCGGGCGAGGTGCCGGAGTTCGTCGACGGCGTCGTCGACATCGCCCAGCGTGGTCGGTCGCTCGGCATCCACCTCATCATGGCCACGCAGCGCCCTGCCGGCGTCATCAAGGACAACCTGCGCGCCAACACGAACATGCGCGTCGCGCTGCGCATGGCGGACGAGTCCGACTCGAAGGACGTCGTCGACGATCCCGTGGCCGGCACGTTCGACCCGTCGATCCCCGGCCGCGGCATCGCGAAGACCGGCCCGGGTCGGCTCGTGCCGTTCCAGTCGGCGTACGCGGGAGGGTGGACGAGCGACGACGTCGTGCAGGTCGCCGACGTGCAGGTGGCCGAGCTTCGCTTCGGCTCGCTCGTGCGCTGGGAGCGCGAGCAGCCCGTCGAGGTCGACGAGGACGTCGATCCGGGTCCCAACGATCAGAAGCGCATCGTGCGCACGCTCATCGACGCCGTGGGCGAGGCTGGCATCCCCGCGCCGCGCAGGCCGTGGCTCGACGACCTCGAGCGCACCGTCGACGTGCGCGACCTGCCGATCCACGACGACCGGCGCATCCTGCTCGGCAAGGCCGACATCCCCGAGCGGCAGCTGCAGGAGCCCATGTACTTCGTGCCCGACCGCGACGGTTCGCTGCTCGTGTACGGCACCTCCGGTGCCGGCAAGTCGAGCGTGCTGCGCACGATCGGCGTCGGCGCGGGCATGCGGCCCGAGAACGACGTCGAGGTGTACGGCCTCGACTTCGCCTCCGGCGCCCTGCGCTCGCTCGAGGTGCTGCCGCACGTCGGCTCGGTGATCTCGGGCGACGACGCGGAGCGCGTGCAGCGGCTGCTGCGCTCGCTCGGCATGCTGCTCGACGACCGCGGGCGACGCTTCTCGGATGCGAACGCCTCCGACATCGCCGAGTACCGCGACATCACGGGCGAGCGCATCCCGCGCATCATCGTGCTGCTCGACAACTACCCGCAGTTCAAGGCGGAGTGGGACATGACGAGCGCCAGAGCGCCGTTCTACGCCGTCTTCATGCGGATCCTCGGCGAGGGCCGCCCGCTGGGCGTCCACGTGGTCTTCACGGCCGACCGGTCGGGCGCCGTGCCCACCGGCGTCTCGTCGAACGTCTCGCGCCGCGTCGTGCTGCGCCTGTCCGACGAGAACGCGTACGTCATGGTGGGCGTCGCGCGCGACGTGCTCGACGAGCACTCCGCACCCGGCAGGGCGATCGTCGACGGCTTCGAGACGCAGATCGCCGTGCTCGGCGGCACGCCGAACGTCGCGGAGCAGTCGAAGCTCATGGCGCAGCTCGCCGAGGAGCTGCGCAGGCAGGGTGCGCGCGAGGTCGAGGAGATCGGTGCGCTCCCGACGCGGCTGTCCGAGGGCAACCTGCCTGCACGCATCAAGGGCTTCCCCGTGCTGGGCGTCGCCGAGGACACCCTCGCGGCCCGCGAGTTCGACGCGATCGGAACGTTCATCGTGGCCGGACCTCCGGAGTCGGGCAAGACGAACGCGATGAAGGCGATCGTCAACAGCATGCTGCGCTTCGACCCCGACGTGCGCCTGTTCCACTTCGCCGGTCGACGCTCGGTGCTGAAGGACTACGCCCCGTGGGTGCGCAGCGCCGTGAACGTCGACGATGCGAAGGCGCTCGCGACCGAGCTCGTCGACGTCGTGAAGGACGAGACGATCCCCGGCCGCATCATGATCGTCATCGAGAACGTCCCGCAGTTCGCGGACTCCGACGCCGAGCGCAAGCTCAAGGAGCTCATGCAGGCGATCAACCGCTCCGACCACTTCCTCGTCGGCGACGCCGACGTGTCGCAGGTCACGAGCGGCTTCGGCTTCATCGGCGACTTCAAGGCCGGCCGCAAGGGCATCATCCTGAAGCCCGACTCGTTCGACGGCGACTCGGTGTTCAAGGTGCCGTTCCCGAAGGTGAAGCGCGCCGACTTCCCGGTGGGCAGAGGCATTTTCGTGCAGGCGGGCCGTGGCGTGACGATGCAGATGCCGCTCGTGCAGACCGAGACGGCACCCGTGCCGCCCGTGTCGGTCGCCCCCGTGCTGCAGCACGCGGACGCCGACGCGGCCGTGAGCGAGGCGACGGTCCTGCCGCCTGCGTGATGCCGCCGCGCCCGCAGGGCGGCGACGGCAGCGGCGACCGTGGCAGGATGTCGGACGTGAGTGGCGCGGGAGCCGGAGCATGAGCACGAGGGTCGACGATCGGCGCACCGCCGAGGCGTGGGCGCGGACCGAGCCGTTCGTCGGGCAGGTGGCGCTGCCGACGATCGCACGAGAGATCGAGGCGCGGCCGGCCGTCGCCCCCGGATTCCGCAGGCGCAGCCAGCAGCGTGCGACGGTCGTCGTGCTGTGCGTGCTCGCGCTCGCACCCGCCGTCGCGTTCGCGTCGATGCTCGCGAGCCCGGGTGCGGGCCGCACGGCGGTGCGGGTCGCGGCGGTCGTCGGCATCGCGGTGCTGCTGGCCACGCTCGTCGTGTGGCTCATGGCGCGTCGTCGCAGGGCGGGGTGGATGCTCGCGGTCGTGCTGCTGCTGGGTGCCCAGGCCGCCGCGACGGTCGTGACGTTCGACATGGTGCTCGCGGGGCGTCCGCCCGGCGCAGGCGCCGCGTGGATCCTGCTGCTCGCCTCGGCGGCGGCGCTCGGCGGGCTGCTCGTGGGCTCGGTGGCCGATGGCGGGCACGCGGCGTGGCACGCTCGTTCGCTCGTGCTCTACCGGCTCGCGCAGCGAGGGCTCGTCGACGAGGACCTCGCGACGCGAGCAGGCGACGAGCCGGTCGCGTCGTGGGCGCAGCTGCGCTGACCGAGCGGGCGGCGTCGGGGACCGGGTGGGCAGTTCTCCCCATGTCGCTCCCAGGCGTGCGCGCATAGATTCGTCTCAGGCGATCCGCACCGCATCGATGGCGCGGGCGCCACACATCGAGACCCCGTGAATGAGGTGGAACGCCGTGCCCGACGTCGTCATCAAGTACAGCGAGCTCGACACCGTGATCTCGCAGCTCGAGTCGATCGTGACCGAGCTGCGTGAGGCTGGCGACCGCTCCGGTGCGATCAGGGACGCGATCGACAAGCCCTGGGACCGCGACGAGCTGCCGGACAAGGCGCAGGACTCGGAGTCGCGCTGGAACACGAAGCGCAGCGGGCTCGCCGACGACCTCGACGCGATCCGCCAGCACGCGCAGGACATCTACGACTCGTTCCAGGAGTTCGACCAGGACGCGGCCAAGAACTTCGAGAGTGGACAGGACGCCCCCGCATGACCGACATGTGCTACGCCGACGCACGCTGGCCCCGGACGAGCGCCGGCATCGAGATCGAGCCGCTCAAGGGCGACGGGTCGGACATCGTCTCCAACGGCTCCGCCATGGTCACCGTCGGCACGAAGATGACGGCGGCTGCCGCGACGCTGCAGGCGCTCGCCGACAGCGAGGACGGCCAGCAGGGCAAGGCGGTCGACAGCCTCCGCGAGTCGGTCGGCGACTCGTACTCCCTGCTCGAGAAGGCGGGCGCGATGTACACGCCCGTCGGTCAGGCCATCGTCGACTACGGCAACGAGGTCATCCGCCTGAAGCCGATCATCGACGCCCGCGCGTCGACGGCCGAGGACCGCTGGCACGACTTCGACGGCATGCCGGGCTCGGAGGATCCCGGCGGCCGCGGCTACTTCCTCGGCATGGGGCCCGACGAGGGCAGCGCGGAGGCCGAGCAGCACGCCGAGGAGGACGAGGCGAAGCGGCAGGCGTACGAGTCGTGGCTCGAGGCGGCGTCCGACTTCCAGGGCGCCTACAACGAGTGGGAGGACGCCTGGGATCTCGCGACGAACGAGATCGACGGCACCTTCACCGACGAGCTCAAGGACGGCTTCTGGGAGGCGCTGTCGGAGTTCGCCGAGATCCTCGGATGGGTCGGTCTCATCGTCGGCGTCGCGGCGCTCATCATCGGCGGTCCGATCCTCGCCGCGATCGCGGCCGTCGTCGGCGTCATCGCACTCATCGTGACGGTCGTGCAGATGTTCAACGGCGACAAGGGCTGGGGCGACCTCGCGCTCGGCGTCATCGGCGTGCTGCCGTTCGGCAAGATCGGCATGCTCTTCGGCAAGGGCGGCTTCGGCAGCTTCGTGCGCGAGATCCCGATCACGAAGCTCGGCGACGCGTGGGAGGCGGGGGCCGACATCATGGCGAAGGGGCCGATGTCGTACTTCCGCACGAACAACCCGCTCGGCGCGTTCGACGTCGTGAGCAGGCTCAAGACCGGCATGACGGTGAACGGCTTCGACGACCTCGTGACGAAGTACGCCGACAACGCCTTCACGGGACCGTTCTCGGTGGCGAACCTCTTCTCGCCGACGACCCTCGCGACGTTCGACGCCGGCCACACGATCATCGGCCACTACCTCAAGCTCGGTGGCTACGGCCAGATGACGACGGGCCTCCCACTCAACCCCAAGGAGCAGTTCCCTATCCTCGACGTGTTCTGGTGAGCACGAGCCGAGGGGCAGCATGAGGTTGGACATCGCAGGATCGACGACCTGGCCGGGATGGCTGATCGTCCCGATCGTCGACGGTGACCTCGACGCCGCGGCGGCCGAATGGGTGCGGACTGCGTCGGCGCGGCTCGAGGAGGTGTGGCCGGGCCAGTGGCCGGGAGACCATCGCATCGAGGCGCTCCAGCAGCTCGACGCCGTCCTGCGGCACCGGCAGGAGCTGCCCGACCCGATCGTCTTCCACGCGTGGCCGACGCCCATCCCGGTGGGCGCGGTCGTGCGCGTCGGCATCATGGAGGCCGAGGGCGTCGCCGAGCTGCTGCCCACCGGTGAGCACGACGTGCTCGAGCTGCCGGGGCTCGGCACGGGCATCCGCATGTCGATCGCCACGACGGCTGCTGCGCCCAGCGGCGGCACGATGGATCTCGCGACCGAGTCGATCGTCCTGCAGGACGGCGAGGGTGCCATCGTGGTGACCGTCGCAGGCGGCGTCGCGTTCATGCTCGCCGCCGTGCGGCCGGGCCTCAACGGCCTGCTCGAGACCATGACGGCGACGTACGAGGACGGGCGGCCGTTCCGCGGGGTCCTCTCCGACGGCGTCGTCGCGCGCGAGCGCTGGGATCTGACGGTCGACGACGAGATCGTGGAGGAGTCGCGATGAGCCTGCGCGAGGAGCTGGGCGGCGCGCCCGATCCGGAGTTCACGATGCTGCTGCCACCAGGCTGGGAGCGTCACGCGCCCACGCAGGAGACGCTCGAGCGCTTCACGCGCGTCGCGCGCGGTCGCATGATGGAGGCTGGCAGGCCCGAGCTCTTCGTCGAGCTGCGGCGGCAGATCGACGGCATGTTCGCGCAGCTGCAGGAGGCGCGCGTCGTGGCGTTCTTCGCACCGCTCGAGCCGCATCCCGACACGCTCTTCGTGCCCGCATCGCTGACGGCGACGTTCCGTGCGGCGACGTCGCCGGGCTCGCTCGATGCCGCAGTGCGCACCGCGATGCGCCAGCACGACGCGCAGCCGCTGCTCGGCGACGCCCGCACGATCGTGTTCGAGCGGCAGTTCCCGCGCGAGATGGACGGCACGTCGCTCGTGGTGCACTCTCGCGTCTACATGACGCCCGTGCCGGGCACCGAGCGCAGCCGGGCGCTGCAGCTCGTGGCAGGGTTCGGCAGACCAGCGGACGCCCCGGCGGACGGCGTGCCGCTGCGGAGGCTGCGCCAGCTGTTCGACGTGTGCGTCTCGACGCTGCGCTGGGCGCCGGCACCCGTCGCACGCTGACCGAGCCGCACCGCGACCGCATGGGGACTTCTCCCCATCGACCTTCGAGCCGGGGGTCCGTAGCGTGGTCGTCATCGGGTCCGACGCGGGCCGGAACACAGACGGAAGGATTCGGACCATGACGGACTTCGGTGCCAGCTATGGCGAGATGGAGCAGGTCGCTGGGGCGCTCAAGGATGGTCGCGACGACATCGTCACGACGCTCGAGCAGCTCAAGGGCAAGGTCGACACGCTGCTCGGCGAGGACTTCAAGACGCAGCACGCGTCTGGCAAGTTCGGCGAGGGCTACGAGGAGCTGACGTCGGGTCTGACGACGGCCGTCGACGGCATCAACGACATGTCGGAGTCGCTCACGCAGATGATGCAGGCGATCCAGGGTCTCGACGAGCAGCTCGCCGGCGGCTGATCCAGCCACGAGCACGTCCGAAGGGGTCGACCACGATGGTCGGCCCCTTCGTCGTGTGCGCAGGGGCGCGGGCGCGACGCGCGTGCCTCGGCGGGCCGCGGCCGTCGATGGGCAGACCTGCCCATCGGCGCTCGCAGACCTCGCGCATAGCCTGGCGGAGACCCCAGGAGGCATCCCGTGGCCCAGGACATCCGCATCTCGTACGGCGATCTGCGCGGCGCAGTCACGAACCTCGACCACGTCGCGACGCAGTTCGCAGCGCACGACGACACGGCGGATGCCGCAGCGACCGCGGTCGGGCACGAGGGGCTCGCGCATCGCGTGCGGGAGTCGGCCGACTCGTGGGACGACAACCGTCGCGACTTCCAGGAGGCGGCGGAGGGCCTCGCGCGCGCGATCGACGACATCGTGCAGGCGTTCGTCGAGCTCGACGTCGAGCTCGCGAAGGACGAGCGATGAGGCCCGAGCCGCTTACGGGCGATCCGCACGTCGTCGACGGGCACGGCACGGCCTACGTCGGCACGGCGGAGGCGATCGAGACGGCGATCGAGCGGCTGCGGGCCATCCGCGACGAGGACTCGACCATCGCGCGCGCGTTCGACCGCGTGCGCGACGTCGCAGGCGAGGTGAGCGAGCAGATCGGCAGGGCGCGCTCGCGCTACGACGTGACGGGGCAGTCGCTCGTCGACTACGCGGCCGAGCTCGGCATCGCGCAGGCGGCCGCCGACGAGGCGCTCGAGCGCTGGGAGGTGGCCGACGTCGCCGTGGGCGACGCGGAGGACGAGCGCGCGCGACTCGCGGCATCGACGCCGGCCGACGCCGCAGACGACCCGGTCGGCGATCAGGCGGCCGTCGTCGCCGCGCACGAGGCGACGCGGCAGGAGGCGTACGACGACTGGCTCGTCGCGGCGGAGCGCAAGCGCAGCGCCGCGGAGGAGGCCGAGGCGCGCATCCGGGCCGAGATCGAGGGCTCGGGGGTCGACGACTCCTTCTGGGACGACCTGTGGGGCGGGATCGCCGACCTCTTCGCGGCGATCGCCGACGCCGTCGTCGCCGTGCTGCAGTGGATCGCGGCGGTCGTGCTCGTCGCCGTCGTCGTGCTCGTCGCCGCGGCGATCGCGGTCGCGATGCTCGCCGTCGGCGGCATCGTCGCGCTGCTGGGCGGCCTGCTGCTCGCAGCCGTGGTGCTGTTCGTCGCGAACGGCGGCGCCGAGGCGTTCGTGCGCACGCTGCTGCGCACGGGCGAGCTCGACGCCGCGCTCATGGCCGGCGCGATCGAGACGCTGCGGCGCACGGCGCCCGGCGTGCTCGCATGGCTCGTCGCACAGGATGCAGGCGACCCGTCGCTGCGGTGGAGCGACGTGAAGACCGTGGCGAGCGACCTCGGCCCCGATGCGACGGCAGGCGACCTGCTCGCCGAGCTGCAGGCGGGCAACCGCGACGTCGACGCGCTGCGCGACGCGCCGAAGGGCTACGACTCGAAGGACGCCACCATGGTGACGGTCACGGCCGTCGTCGGGGCGGACGGCGTCGTGCGCTACCGCGTGAACATCCCCAGCACGCAGCAGTGGACGACGGGCACCGACGGCATCAACGACATCGCGAGCGACGCGAACGCCAAGCTCGGCGACCGTCCCACGCAGCTCGAGCGTGCCGTGCAGCAGGCGATGGCGGAGGCCGGCGTGCCAGACGGTGCGAGCGTGCTGCTGTCCGGCTGGAGCCTCGGCGGCATCACGGCCGCGAACCTCGCAGCGGACGCCGCGTTCACCGAGCGGTACGACGTCGACGGCGTCGTCGTGGCAGGTGCGCCCGTCGACGACGTCGACGTGCCCGCGCACATCCCCGTGCTGTCGGTGGAGCACGTCGGCGATCCCGTGCCGCTGCTCGAGGACCCGCAGGGCGGCTACCACCGCGACGACGCGAACCGGACGCGCATCGAGGTCGCCCCGCCGGCGGACGCGCCGTTCGTGCCGCACGCGGGCGCAGCGTACGAGACGACGCTGCAGCAGCAGGGAGACCTGTCGGGATCCCCTGCGGAGGCGTGGGCGGATCGTGTGGGCCTCGAGCAGTTCTTCGGCGGCGACGAGCAGCGGCACTCGACGGTGTTCCAGCGCGGTGGGAGCGTGGTGCGGTGAGCGCGCGCGACAGCATCGACCTCGACGCGCTCGAGGCCGCGCTGCTGGCGGTCGACGGGGTGGTCGACGTCTCGGTCGCCGAGGTCGCGGACGGCGCCCCCTGGCGGCACGCGCTCGTCGTGCACCTCGATCTCGACCCCGCCGTCGCGGACGCGCCCGGGCCGTCGGCACGCGCCGCGCTCGCGGCGCTCGCCGCCGCGGGGCCGGCCATGCCGCGCGCGACGGTGACGTTCACGACGCACCGACCCCACGAGGAGCGGCTCGACGCCCGCCGCGTCGTCGATGCCGCGGGGGTCGCTGGGATCGGTGTCGTGTCGCGGCGATCGATCGTGGTCGACGCCCCCGAGGTGCGGGGGCTGCGATGAGGCTCGAGCTGCCGCTGCCTGGCGACTGGTACGCGGTGCCCATCGGGGAGCCCGACGCGCGCACGCGCATCCGACGCTTCGCGGAGGAGGTGCACGGTGCTGGCGACGCCGCAGCGCTCGACCGCATCCGCCTGCGCCGCCGACTGCATCTCGCGCTCGCGCACGCGCAACGGGGGAGGGCCGAGCAGCTGCACCTCGGACGCTCCCTCGGCGACGGCGTGCCGCTGCCGGCCTCGATCGCCGTCTATCCGGGCGTCGCCGTGAGCACGGCTGCCGACGCCTCGCCGCGTGCCGTGATGGATGCGCTCGTGCCGCTCGTGCTGCGAGCGGCCCATGAGCCGCAGGGCGGCTCGGCGATCGCCGGGCCCGACGACCGCGTGCTCGCGGCGTCGCGCTCGCTCGTGCTGCGTCGGCCGACGCTCGAGGACGCCGAGGTCGACGCCGTGGGTCGCCTGCCGACGCTGCGGATCGACTACTGGGTCACGGTGCCCGGCGAGCGGCACGCGCGCCTCGTGCACGTCGTCGCGCCCGCGACGCCCTTCGCGGCGCTGCTGCAGACGCTCTTCGACGAGATCGTGCTCGGCACGACGTGGCACGCCGAGGGCGGCGTCGCGGCTGCGCTGCGCGCGGCGGGCGCCCCACGCGGAGGGCAGGCCGGCTGAGGGCGTGGAACGCGAGACGGCCCCGGACCGTGAGGTCCGGGGCCGTCGACGCGAGGGAGGCGTCAGCCGACGCTGGGGATGCTCGTGAGGACGACGATGTCGGCGGGGTTCTCGAACGCCGTCGAGTCCGGGGCGACCTGCGTCAGCGGCACGCCCGTGATGGTCACGCCGTCGAGCGTGCCGGTGATGACGCCACCGACGTCCTGCACCGAGCCGCCGGCTGCGTTCGCCTGCTCGGCGATCGTCGCGAGCGTGGCGGCGCCGCCTGGCAGGAAGGCGAACGACGCGGACACGCCGGACTCCTCGGCCGTGAGGAGGCACTCGGTCGGGAGGTCGCCGATCGCCGAGGCGGGCTGGAACTCCGCGGTCGCGGCGACGAACGCCTCCTCCGGGATCTCCTGACCGGAGGCTGCGGTGAGCGAGCTGAGCTGCTCGTTCGTGCAGAGCTGGCCGTCGGCTGCGGCCTCGGTCTCCTCGGGGGCCTCGCTCGTCGTGGGCTCCGACGACTCCTCGGCGCCGCTCGAGGCGCTCGTGGTGGGCTCTGCCGACTCCTCGGATGCGTCGCCGCCGCTGCAGGCGGCGAGGCCGAGGATGCCGACGGCGGCGAACGCGACGGCGACGGGGCCGCGCAGGGCGCGGGTGGTGATGGTGGACATCGATGCTCCTCTTCGGGTGACCTCAGGAGCCTAGGGGTGTTCGAGGCCCGAAGCCTGGAGGGCGGGTGGAGGATCGTTCCGAGGGCGCTGGCCGGCACCGGCGACGGCGCGGCTCTGCCGACCAGCACGGGCGGGCGGGGCCGACCTTGACCGAGCATGACCCCTGGCCGTAGACTTGCTCGGGTGTGCGCTCACGCGCGCCCTGCGTCATGCGCGGGAAGCGGCGAACCACGCACTTGGGAAATCGGGCATCCGCCCGAGCCCCCACGGCATATCCGATGCACCACGCGAGTCCGCTCGCGCGTCGGATCACCGATGACGCCGACGGACGTCGGCAGATCACATCGATGCTGTCACCGTGCAGCAGAAGGAAGCATTCGTGCCCACCATCCAGCAGCTGGTCCGCAAGGGCCGGACGCCGAAGGTCTCCAAGACCAAGGCGCCCGCGCTCAAGGCCAACCCGCAGCAGCGAGGCGTCTGCACTCGCGTCTACACGACCACCCCGAAGAAGCCGAACTCGGCTCTGCGCAAGGTCGCCCGCGTCAAGCTCTCCAACGGCACCGAGGTCACCGCCTACATCCCCGGCGAGGGCCACAACCTGCAGGAGCACTCGATGGTGCTCGTGCGCGGCGGTCGTGTGAAGGACCTCCCCGGCGTGCGCTACAAGATCGTGCGCGGTGCGCTCGACACGCAGGCCGTCAAGAACCGCAAGCAGGCTCGCAGCCGCTACGGCGCGAAGAAGGGCTGAGAACCATGCCTCGTAAGGGACCCGCCCCGAAGCGCCCCGTCGTCGCAGACCCGGTCTACGGCGCACCGATCGTCTCGCAGCTCGTCAACAAGATCCTCCTCGACGGCAAGAAGGGCCTCGCCGAGCGCATCGTCTACGGCGCGCTCGCCGGCGTCGCGAGCAAGTCCGACCAGGACCCGGTCGTCGTGCTCAAGAAGGCGCTCGACAACATCCGTCCGACCCTCGAGGTCAAGTCGCGCCGCGTCGGTGGCTCGACCTACCAGGTGCCCGTCGAGGTCAAGCCGCACCGCGCGAACACCCTCGCGCTGCGCTGGCTCGTCTCGTACGCGAAGGCTCGTCGCGAGAAGACGATGACCGAGCGCCTGCAGAACGAGATCCTCGACGCCTCGAACAGCCTCGGCGCTGCCGTGAAGCGTCGCGAGGACACGCACAAGATGGCCGAGTCGAACAAGGCCTTCGCTCACTACCGCTGGTGACCACCCGGTCGAGGGGTGCCCGCCTCGGGCGCCCCTCGACCCCACCCGCCAATCCACTCCAGTAAGGAACCCCTGTGGCACAAGACGTGCTGACGGACCTCACGAAGGTCCGCAACATCGGCATCATGGCGCACATCGATGCCGGCAAGACGACGACCACCGAGCGCGTGCTCTTCTACACGGGCGTCAACCACAAGATCGGCGAGACGCACGATGGCGCCTCGACGACCGACTGGATGGAGCAGGAGAAGGAGCGCGGCATCACGATCACGTCTGCCGCCGTGACCTGCTTCTGGAACGGCACCCAGATCAACATCATCGACACCCCCGGCCACGTCGACTTCACGGTCGAGGTCGAGCGGTCGCTGCGCATCCTCGACGGCGCCGTCGCCGTCTTCGACGGCAAGGAGGGCGTCGAGCCCCAGTCCGAGACCGTCTGGCGTCAGGCCGACAAGTACAACGTGCCGCGCATCTGCTTCGTCAACAAGATGGACAAGCTCGGCGCCGACTTCTACTTCACGGTCGACACGATCGTGTCGCGCCTCGGCGCGCGCCCCCTCGTGCTCCAGCTGCCCATCGGCTCCGAGTCGGACTTCGTCGGCGTCGTCGACCTGCTGTCGATGAAGGCCTTCGTGTGGCCCGGCGACTCCAAGGGTGACGTCACCATGGGCGCCAAGTACGAGATCCAGGAGATCCCGGCCGACCTGCAGGCGAAGGCCGAGGAGTACCGTGCGCGGCTCGTCGAGGCGGTCGCCGAGGCGGACGACGCCCTCATGGAGAAGTTCTTCGACGGCCAGGAGCTGTCGATCGCGGAGCTCCAGCTCGGCATCCGCAAGCTGACCATCGACGGCTCGGCCTACCCCGTGCTGTGCGGCTCGGCGTTCAAGAACCGCGGCGTCCAGCCGATGCTCGACGCCGTCGTGTCCTACCTCCCGAGCCCCCTCGACGTGCCGCCCGTGCAGGGCCACGACGTCAAGGACCCCGAGATCGTCATCGAGCGTCGTGCCGACTCGACCGAGCCCTTCGCGGCGCTCGTGTCGAAGATCGCCGTGCACCCGTTCTTCGGCCGTCTCACGTACATCCGCGTCTACTCGGGACACCTCGACTCCGGCGCCCAGGTCATCAACTCGACCAAGGGCAAGAAGGAGCGCATCGGCAAGATCTTCCAGATGCACGCCAACAAGGAGATCCCCGTCGCCTCGGTGACCGCCGGCCACATCTACGCCGTCATCGGCCTCAAGGACACCACCACCGGTGACACCCTGAGCGACTCGGCCAACCAGGTCGTGCTCGAGTCGATGACCTTCCCGGCTCCCGTGATCGAGGTCGCGATCGAGCCGAAGACGAAGGCCGACCAGGAGAAGCTCGGCGTCGCGATCCAGAAGCTCGCCGAGGAGGACCCGACCTTCCAGACCGAGCTCAACCAGGAGACCGGTCAGACGGTCATCAAGGGCATGGGCGAGCTGCACCTCGACATCCTCGTCGACCGCATGCGTCGCGAGTTCAACGTCGAGGCCAACATCGGCAAGCCGCAGGTGGCCTACCGCGAGACGATCAAGTCGACGATCGAGCGCTACGACTACACCCACAAGAAGCAGACCGGTGGATCCGGTCAGTTCGCGAAGGTGCAGATCAAGCTCGAGCCGATGGAGGTCACCGCCGAGACGACCTACGAGTTCGTCAACGCGACGAGCGGTGGCCGCGTGCCCCGCGAGTACATCCCCTCGGTCGACGCCGGCATCCAGGACGCCATGCAGGTCGGCGTGCTCGCCGGCTACCCGACGGTCGGCGTGAAGGCGTCGCTCCTCGACGGTGCGGCGCACGACGTCGACTCGTCGGAGATGGCGTTCAAGATCGCAGGATCGATCGCGTACAAGGAGGCGGCCCGCAAGGCGCAGCCCATCCTGCTCGAGCCGCTCATGGCGGTCGAGGTGCGCACGCCCGAGGAGTACATGGGCGACGTCATCGGCGACCTGAACTCGCGTCGCGGCCAGATCCTCTCCATGGAGGACGCGGCGGGCGTGAAGGTCGTCAAGGCCGACGTCCCGCTGTCGGAGATGTTCGGCTACGTCGGCGACCTGCGGTCGAAGACCTCGGGTCGAGCCGTCTTCTCGATGGAGTTCTCGAGCTACGCCGAGGTTCCGAAGGCGGTCTCCGAGGAGATCGTCCAGAAGACCAAGGGCGAGTGAGCCCGGCCGGGTTCGTCCCCAGGGGCGAGCCCGGCTACCATAACTGCATACCCCAGAACAGCTTCGTCGCCGCGCGCGCGGAGCAAGCAAGACGTCCTAGGAGGACATAGTGGCCAAGGCCAAGTTCGAGCGGACCAAGCCGCACGTCAACATCGGAACGATCGGTCACGTCGACCACGGCAAGACCACGCTCACGGCAGCGATCTCGAAGGTCCTCGCCGACAAGTACCCGTCTGCGACCAACGTGCAGCGCGACTTCGCCTCGATCGACTCCGCTCCCGAGGAGCGCCAGCGCGGCATCACGATCAACATCTCGCACGTCGAGTACGAGACGCCGAAGCGCCACTACGCGCACGTCGACGCTCCCGGTCACGCCGACTACATCAAGAACATGATCACGGGCGCCGCGCAGATGGACGGCGCGATCCTCGTGGTCGCCGCGACCGACGGCCCCATGGCGCAGACGCGCGAGCACGTGCTGCTCGCGAAGCAGGTCGGCGTGCCGTACCTGCTCGTCGCGCTCAACAAGTCGGACATGGTCGACGACGAGGAGATCCTGGAGCTCGTCGAGCTCGAGGTTCGCGAGCTGCTGTCGTCGCAGGACTTCGACGGCGACAACGCACCCGTCGTGCGCGTCTCGGGCCTCAAGGCTCTCGAGGGCGACGAGAAGTGGTCGCAGGCGGTCCTCGACCTCATGGAGGCCGTCGACGAGTCCATCCCGGACCCGGTCCGCGACAAGGACAAGCCGTTCCTCATGCCCGTCGAGGACGTCTTCACGATCACCGGTCGTGGCACGGTCGTCACGGGTCGCGCGGAGCGCGGCACGCTCGGCATCAACTCCGAGGTCGAGATCGTCGGCATCCGCCCGACGCAGAAGACCACGGTCACGGGCATCGAGATGTTCCACAAGCAGCTCGACGAGGCATGGGCAGGCGAGAACTGCGGTCTCCTGCTCCGTGGCACGAAGCGCGAGGACGTGGAGCGCGGCCAGGTCGTCGTGAAGCCGGGCTCGGTCACGCCGCACACCAACTTCGAGGGCACGGCCTACATCCTGTCCAAGGACGAGGGTGGGCGTCACAACCCGTTCTTCACGAACTACCGCCCGCAGTTCTACTTCCGCACCACCGACGTCACCGGCGTCATCTCGCTGCCCGAGGGCACCGAGATGGTCATGCCCGGCGACACCACCGACATGTCGGTCGAGCTGATCCAGCCGATCGCCATGGAGGAGGGCCTCGGCTTCGCCATCCGTGAGGGTGGCCGCACGGTCGGCGCCGGCACGGTGACGAAGGTCCTCGCCTAAGTCTCCGACTGCATCGACGAGCAGGGGGTCCGCATCATGCGGGCCCCCTGCTTCGTCGTGCGGGGCACGGCGGCGGGCAGCGCCGCCGTGCCGCGCGCTCGCAGGCGACGGTGCGATGATGGTCGCATCCGGCGACCCCGACCACTGGAGCAGACGCATGCCCAAGGCGCTCATCACCGGCATCTCCGGCCAGGACGGCCTGTACCTCGCCGAGCTCCTGCTCGAGAAGGGCTACGACGTCACGGGCCTCATCCGCGGGCAGTTCAATCCCAAGGAGCCCCTGGTGCGGGCCGCGGTGCCCGACGTCGAGCTCGTCGCGGGCGACCTCACCGACCCGCTCGCCCTCGCGCGCGTGCTCGACACGTCGCAGCCGACCGAGGTCTACAACCTCGGCGCCATCTCGTTGGTCGCCTACTCGTGGCAGAACGCCTCGCTCACGAGCGACGTGACGGGCAAGGGCGTGCTCAACATGCTCGAGGCCACGCGGCTGTACGCGGGCGGCTCGAAGGACGTGCGCTTCTACCAGGCGTCGTCGTCGGAGATGTTCGGCCGCGTGCAGGAGGTGCCGCAGCGCGAGACGACGCTGCTGTGGCCGCGTTCGCCCTACGGCGTCGCCAAGGTCTTCGGCCACTACATGACCATCAACTACCGCGAGTCGTACGACATGCATGCCTCGAGCGGCATCCTCTTCAATCACGAGTCGCCGCGGCGCGGGCCCGAGTTCGTGACGCGCAAGGTGTCGATCGCCGTCGCGCGCATCGCGCTCGGCCTGCAGGACACGATCGTCATGGGCAACCTCGAGGCGAAGCGCGACTGGGGCTTCGCAGGCGACTACGTCGACGCGATGTGGCGCATGCTGCAGCAGGACGTCGCCGACGACTACGTCGTCGCGACCGGCGAGACGCACTCGATCCGCGAGCTGCTCGACGTGGCCTTCCGCGTCGTCGGCATCGACGACTGGACGCCCTACGTCGAGCAGAGCCCCGAGTTCATGCGCCCCGCGGAGGTGGACCTCCTCATCGGCGACCCCGCCAAGGCGCGCCGTGCCCTCGACTGGGCGCCGAAGGTCGGCTTCGAGCAGCTCGTGCAGATGATGGTCGAGCACGACCTGCGCGAGCAGCGTGCGCATGTCGCCTGAGCGCGTCTTCGTCACGGGCGCATCCGGGCAGGACGGCGGCCTGCTCGTCGGGCGGCTGCTGGCGGAGGGCGCCGACGTCGTCGCGCTCGTGCGTGCGCAGGACGAGGGCTCCAGCCGGCTGAGCGACGCGGGCGTCGACGTGGTCGTCGGCGACCTCGGCGATCTCGACGGCCTCGCTGCAGCGGTCGACGCCGCGTCGCCGTCGCTCGTGGTCAACCTCGGCGGCATCTCGTCCGTCGCCGAGTCGTGGCGCGCCCCGGCGCGCACCGGCCTCGTCTCGGGCGCCGCCGTCGCCGCGATCGTCGAGGGCGCGTGGCGCGTCGAGGCGCGCACGGGGTCGGCGCCGCGGCTCGTGCAGGCGTCGTCGTCGGAGATCTTCGGCGATGCGGCCACGACGCCGCAGACGGAGGAGACGCCCATCGCGCCCGTGTCGCCCTACGGCACGGCGAAGGCATACGCGCACCGCATCGTCCAGCTCGCTCGCGCGCGCGGCATGCACGCGTCGAACGCGATCCTCTACAACCACGAGTCGCCAGACAGACCCATGTCGTTCGTGACCAGGAAGATCACGCACGGCGTCGCGCGCATCGCCGCAGGACTCGACGAGGGACTCGCGCTCGGCACCCTCGACGCCGCTCGCGACTGGGGCTGGGCGGCGGACTCCGTCGACGCCATGCTGCGCATCGCGCGCGCCGACGAGCCAGGCGACTGGTTCGTCGCCACCGGCGAGGCGCGCACGGTACGGGAGTTCGTCGGTGCCGCGTTCGCCGCAGTCGGCATCGACGAGTGGCAGCACCTCGTGACGATCGACGAGCGCTTCGCGCGCCCAGCCGACGTCGCGACGATGGTCGGCGACGCCACGCGTCTGCGCACCCGTCTCGGGTGGCGACCGACGGTCGCGTTCGCCGACGTCGTGGGCGCCATGGTCCGAGCGGACCTCGCCCTCGTCGCCGCGGGCGAGACCACGGCGCCGTAGCCGCCGTGGTCGGACGCTAGGCTGTTCGACCGTGGTGGACATCATCGACTTCGACCTGCAGACGACGAGCATCGACGGCCTCGCGCTGATCCGCATGAAGCAGATCACCGACGACCGCGGCACCGTGCGGGAGTTCTTCCGCTCCTCCGCGTTCGAGGCGGCGGGCCATGCGCTGCCCGCGTTCCAGCAGGTCAACGTGACCGAGACGAAGCCGGGCGGCATGCGCGGCATGCACGGCGAGTCCATGGTGAAGCTCATCGCGATCGCCCACGGCACCGCATACGGGGCTTGGGTCGACACGCGTCCCGACTCGCCCACGCGCGGCGCGGTCTTCCAGACCGACCTGCAGCCCGGCACGCAGATCCTCGTGCCCGAAGGCGTCTGCAACGGCTTCCAGTCGACGGGCGACACCCCGACGCAGTACGTCTACTGCTTCACGAGCGAGTGGGTGCCCGGCATGGCCGGCGTCGCCATCACGCCGCTCGACCCCGAGCTCGGCATCCTCTGGCCCATCGAGCCCGACCGCGACGACCGGTCGATCATCAGCCAGAAGGACCTCGACGCGCCGACGCTCGCAGAGGTGCTCGCGGGGCCATGACCGCACCGGTCGCACCGGACGCCGCGCCCCGGGGGGGG
>NZ_CEEDMM010000023.1:17569-44190 GCF_979255995.1 Agrococcus sp. AC640b | reverse complement strand
CCACCCTCCGGCCGCCCCACCCTCCGCGCGTGTGCGTTCTGCAGGCGATCAGGGCGGTCTGAGGGGTATCTTCCCTCGACCACCCCGGATCGCCTGCGAAACGCAACAGGAGGGTGCTGACGAGGTCCCCGATCCCGCCCTCGCCGCGAGGGTCGGCACGTGGTGGTGATGCGTGCGCCGTGACGCGGTCTCCCGCGGTGCGCGTGTGCGGCGTGCCGGGCGAAGGATCCTCAGCGGATGCGTCGGCCCGTCGACGCTGCGAGCCTGCCATTGCCCCGGCAGGCGTGGGGTTCGTGCCCGCTCCGTTCGCGGCTACCGACTCGTCAGCGCAGCTGGGTCGTCCAGTTCACCTCCTGGATCCGCAGGTCGAGCTCGCGCAACGCCTTCGCGACCCGGTCGGCGGCGGCGTGCAGGCTCGCGACGTCGGTCGTGGGCAGCAGGCGCAGCTCGGCCCCGCGCATGCGGTCGGCGTGCGGCGTCGAGGCATCGGCGAGGCGCGTGAGCACACGGTGCCGGTGCCGCAGCGTGTCGCGACGCGCGAGCGCGGCGGTGAGCGGCACGCCGTCGACGTCGGTCGCGGCGTTCGTGAGGTTGATGCGCACGACGAGCGTCTCGAGCTCGGCGAGCACGGCCTCGTGCTCGGCGAGCAGCGCGGTCGGGTCGTCGACGGGCGCCGTGCCCTCCTGCGTCAGCGCGGCGCGGGAGGCGCGCTGCGCGAGCGCGTCGGCGCGCGTCGCGAGGTCGGCGCGGTGGCTGAGGGCTGCTGCGAGACGCATGGCTCGACGCTACCGCCGCGTGCTGGGCGTCGGCCCGAGCACGCGTCGGCAAGGTCGGGGCGTCACGCCGAGGGCGTGAGGTCCTTCCGCAGGATCTTGCCGGATGCCGACTTCGGGATCGCCTCGACGTACTCGACCCGGCGCACCTTCTTGTACGGCGCGACGCGCTCGGCGACCCACGCCATGAGGGCGTCCGCATCCTGCTCCGCACACGGAGCCGGCACGACGAACGCCATCGGGTCCTCGTCGCCGTCGTCGGTGCGCACGCCGATCACGGCGACGTCGGCGACGGCGGGATGCGTCAGCAGCAGCGCCTCGAGCTCGGCGGGCGGCACCTGGTAGCCCTTGTGCTTGATGAGCTCCTTCAGCCTGTCGACGATGTGCACGTTGCCCGCGGCGTCGTACGCGGCCACGTCGCCGGTGCGCAGGAAGCCGTCGTCGCGCAGCGTCTCGGCCGTCGCCGCCGGTGCATCCAGGTAGCCGAGCATCACCTGCGGGCCCCGCACCCACAGCTCGCCGGAGGCAGACAGCCCCTCGCCGGTGGGCGGCTCGATCGTGTCGCCGGTCTCGATGTCGACGATGCGATCCTCCGATCCGCCCACGACGGTGCCGACGGATCCCAGCGGCGTCGACGCGCTCTCGCCACGCACGTAGACGTGGCTGACGGGGCTCAGCTCGGTCATGCCGTAGCCCTGCAGCATCTCGATGCCGAGCCGCTCGGCGACTGCGGAGCCGAGGCGCTCGTCGAGCGGCGCCGCACCCGACAGCGCGGTGCGCAGCGACGACAGGTCGTACTCGCCCACGAGCGGATGCTTCGCGAGCGCCACCGCGATGGGAGGCGCGATGAACGCGAACGAGACCCGCTGGTCCTGGATGATGCGCAGGAACTCGGCGAGGTCGAAGCGCGGCATCGTCACGAGGGTGCCGCGCGCGCGCAGCGCGAGGTTCAGCAGCACCGTCATGCCGTAGATGTGGAAGAAGGGCAGCACCGCCAGCACGCGCTCGCCGCGGTCGAGCTGGATGAGCGGCTCGCATTGCGCGACGTTCGCCACGAGGTTGCGGTGCGACAGCATGACGCCCTTGGGGTTGCCGGTCGTGCCCGACGAGTACGGCATGACGGCCACGTGCGTCGCGGGGTCGATGGCGACGTCGGGGGCCGCGTGCCCCGCGGCGAGCAGCTCGGCGAGCGACGGGTGCCCGTCGAGGCCGTCGAGCACGACGATGCGGTCGTCGCCGATGCCCACGGCGCGGGCGGCCTCGAGCGACTGCGGCGCCAGCGGCGACACCGTCACGTGCGCGACCGCGCCGGATGCCCGCAGCTGCTTCTCGATCTCGCCCGCCGTGTACAGCGCGTTGACGGTCGTCGCCGTGGCGCCCGCGCGCAGGATGCCGTGGAACGCGATGGCGAAGGCGGGCACGTTGGGGCAGTGGAGGCCCACGACGTCGCCGGGTCGCACGCCCATGGCCGCGAGCGCGCCCGCGAACGCCTCCGCGCGGCCGACGAGCTCGCCGTACGTGGTCACGGCGCCGGATGTGCCGTCGATGAGGGCGGGCAGCGCCTTGTCGTCGTCGGTGAGGTCGCCGAACAGGGCCGTCCAGATGTCGGCGTCGGCGATGTCGGGCTCGGGGCGGGTGCTGCGCATGGCGTCTCCTGACCGGGCGACGTCGTCGTCGAGCCCGTGGCGGCAGCCTAGGCCGCGACCCTGGGGTGCGTCACCCGCTTGCTCGGGCGTGCCGCATCGCCGCGCACGCCGCGGGCGGCGCACGACGGCGCGTCAGGCGGCGACGGACTCCAGCGCGAGCGCGAAGATCGTGAGGCCGTCGACGCCCGAGCGCATGCGCGTCGACGTGTCGGGACCGAAGCCCAGCTCGACCGCGTGCTCGGGATGCGGCATGAGTCCCACGACGTTGCCTGCGGCGTTCGAGACGCCCGCGATGTCGTCCATGGAGCCGTTCGGGTTGCGACCCGCGTAGCGGAACGCAACGAGGCCCTCGCCCTCGATGCGCTCGAGCTCGGCCTTCGTCGCCACGTACCGGCCTTCGCCGTTCTTCAGCGGGATGACGATCTCCTGACCGCCTGCGAACCCGTTCGTCCACGCCGTCGACGTGCGCTCGACCGTGAGTCGCTGGTCGCGACGCACGAAGAGGCCGGACGCGTTGCGCACGAGCCCGCCGGGCAGCAGCCGCGCCTCGGCGAGCATCTGGAAGCCGTTGCAGATGCCGAGCACGGGCACGCCACGGTTCGCGGCATCCACGACCTCGGTCATGATCGGCGACAGCGCGGCGATCGCGCCGCAGCGCAGGTAGTCGCCGTACGAGAAGCCGCCGGGCAGCACGATCGCGTCGACGCCCTGCAGGTCGTGGTCGCGGTGCCACAGCGCCACCGGCTCGTGGCCGGCGAGGCGCACGGCCCGCTGCGCGTCGCGGTCGTCGAGCGTCCCCGGGAAGGTGACGACGCCGACCTTCACGCCTGCTCCTCCACGTGGATGCCCACGACGTCCTCGATGACGGTGTTCGCGAGCACGTCCTCGGCGACGGTGCGCACCTGCGCGAGCAGCGCGTCGGTCACCTCGCCGTCGACGGTGAGCTCGAAGCGCTTGCCGATGCGCACCTGGCCGACGGCCTCGTGGCCGAGTCGGGCGAGCGCACGGGTGACCGCCTTGCCCTGAGGGTCGAGGATCTCGGCCTTCGGCATGACGTCGACGACGATGAGGGGCATGGGCTTCGACTCCTCGCGGGGTGGGGTGCTGCCCAGTCTACCGACGTCGGATGCCTGCGGATGCGGCGGGCCGCGCCCGCTCGCGTGCACGAGGTGACGCTGAGCGGGACGTCGAGGGCGCATTCCCCTCGGGGTGCCGCTCAGCGTCACCTCGCGCACGCTCTCGTACGGATGCGCGGGCTACGCTGCCGCCATGACGTTCCGTGGCGATGCGCAGTTCGACACGACCAGGGTGCGTCGCCGCGGTGGCGGCGGTGCACGCGGCGGCGCGATCGCGGTCGGCGGCGGCGGTCTCATCGCCGTCGTGCTGTTCCTCGTGTCGACGTTCCTGAACATCGACCTCACGGGGCTCGGCAGCGCCATCCAGCAGGATCCCTCTGCCGGAGGCGGCAGCGACACGGAGGTCGTCGGCTGCTCGGGCGACGACGCGAACGACCCCGCGAACTACGAGTGCCGCATGGAGGGCGGGGCGGACTCGCTCTCGGCCTACTGGACGACCGTGTTCGCGCAGAACTCCCTCGACTACCGCGAGCCGACGGTCGTGCTCTACGACGGGCAGGTGGCGACGGCGTGCGGCAACGCCTCGAGCGCCGTCGGCCCGTTCTACTGCCCTGGCGACGAGCAGGTCTACATCGACACCACGTTCTTCGACACCATGCGCACGCAGTTCGGCGCGTCGGGCGGCTCGCTGGCGCAGCTGTACGTGCTGGGGCACGAGTGGGGTCACCACATCCAGCAGCTCACGGGCGACCTGCAGCGGGTGGACGCGCAGGACACGGGTCCGTCTGGCTCTGCGGTGCGCAGCGAGCTGCAGGCCGACTGCTACGCGGGGGCGTGGATCGCGGCAGCGTCGACGCAGGCGGATCAGGACGGCGGCGAGCCCGTGCTGGTCGCGCCGACGCAGGCGGAGCTGGACGATGCGCTGAACGCGGCCGCGGTGATCGGCGACGACAGCCTGCAGCAGCAGTCGGGGCAGGGCGTGAACCCGGACTCGTGGACGCACGGCTCGAGCCAGCAGCGGCAGACGTGGTTCGCGAACGGCTACAGCCAGGGCGTCTCGGCGTGCGCGGACGTGTGGCAGGTGCCCACGCCGTAGCGGCTGCGCATCCTGTTGCGAGGTGCGCTTGCTGCACCCAGGTGCGGTTGCACGCGCACCTGAGCGCAGGAAGCGCACCTCGCAACGGGAGGCAGCGCCTCAGGCGACGAGGCGCTGCAGCAGCTCGGCGTAGCGGGCGGCCGTGCGCTCGACGATCGCCGCGGGCAGCACGGGCGGCACGCTCTCGCGATCCCACCGGCCGGCGGCTGCCTCGGCCAGCAGCCAGTCGCGCACGATCTGCTTGTCGAACGACTCGACGCGGCCCGCATCCAAGGCGTCCGCATCCCAGTAGCGCGACGAGTCGGGCGTCAGCACCTCGTCGGCGAGCACGATGGCGCCCGAGGCGTCGCGGCCGAACTCGAGCTTCGTGTCGGCGAGCACGAGCCCCTTCGACGCCGCGATCGCCGCACCGCGCGCGTAGATCTCGAGCGACCGCGACCGCAGCGTCTCGGCCGCCTCGGCACCGACGAGCTCGATCACGCGCGAGAACGCGATGTTCTCGTCGTGCTGCCCCTTCGGCGCCTTCCACGCGGGCGTGAAGATCGGCGTGGGCAGCTCGTCGCCGTCCTGCAGGCCGGCAGGCAGCGCGACGCCGGAGATCGCACCCGTCTCGCGGTACTCGACGAGCCCGGATCCGGTGATGCGTCCGCGCACGACGCACTCGACAGGGAGCATGTCGAGGGCACGCACGAGCAGCGCGCGACCCGCGACGGCCTCGGGGATGCGGGCGAGCGCGTCGCCGCCGGGGCCGTGGTCGCCGGCGAGCTGCGCCTCGTCGCCGAGCGTGCGCAGCCACCACGTCGTCATCGACGTCAGCGTCGTGCCCTTGCCCGGGATGGGCGGCTCGAGCGCGTGGTCGAAGGCCGAGACCCGGTCGGACGCGACCATGAGGATCGCCTCCGCCGTCTCGAGCGTCGACCCCGCCGGCACGTGCAGGTCGCGCACCTTGCCCTGGTAGGCGAGCTCGTATCCGGGCAGCGCCGCCTGGGGGTCGGCGGTCACTGGGCGTCCGCGGCGGCCTGGGCGATGTCGGTGCGATGCTGCGCACCCTCGAGGCGGATGCCGTCGACGCCCGCGTACGCGCGTCGGCGTGCCTCGGCGAGCGTTGCGCCCGTGCCCACGACCGACAGCACTCGGCCGCCGGTGGCGACGAAGCCGTGCTCCTCGCTGACGACCGTGGCGGCGTGCAGCACGGCGACGCCCTCGAGCGCGTCGGCGTCGGCGATGCCGGCGATGGGGCGGCCGGTCTGCGGCTCGTCGGGGTAGCCCTCGCTCGCGACGACGACGGTGACGGCTGCCGTGCCGCCGAACTCCAGCGGCGGCACGTCGGCGAGCGTGCCCGTCGCTGCCGCCAGCAGCGCGGCGCCGAACGGCGACGAGAGGCGCGCGAGCACGACCTGCGTCTCGGGGTCGCCGAAGCGGGCGTTGAACTCGATGACCGTGATGCCCGCATCCGTCACGATGAGGCCGCAGTACAGCAGGCCCACGAACGGCGTGCCCTCGGCGCGCATCGCGTCGATCGTGGGCTGCGCGATCGTGGCGACGACCTCGTCGACGAACGCCTGCTCGCCGCCGAAGCGGGCGTCGAGCCACGGCAGCGGCGAGTACGCTCCCATGCCGCCGGTGTTCGGGCCGCCGTCGCCATCGAGCAGGCGCTTGAAGTCCTGCGCGGGCGCGAGCGGGCGCACCGTCGTGCCGTCGGACAGCAGGAACAGGCTGACCTCGGGGCCCGAGAGGAACTCCTCGATGAGCACGGGGCCCTGCGTGAGCCAGTAGCGGGCGTGCTCGTCGGCGGCGGCGCGGTCGTCGGTGACGATGACGCCCTTGCCTGCTGCGAGGCCGTCGGCCTTCACGACGTACGGGGCGCCGACGGCGTCGAGCGCCGCAGCCGCCTGCTCGACGGTCTCGGCGCGCGCGACGGATCCCGTGGGCACGTTCGCGGCATCCATGATGCGCTTCGCGAACGCCTTCGAGCCCTCGAGCTGCGCTGCCGCTCCGGACGGGCCGAAGACGGCGATGCCTGCAGCGCGAACGGCGTCGGCGACGCCGGCGACGAGCGGGGCCTCGGGGCCGATGACGACGAGCTCGACGTCGAGCTCGGTCGCGAGCCGCGCGACGAGGTCGCCGTCGTTCTGGTCGACGCGCACGGTCTCGACGATCCGAGCGATGCCGGCGTTGCCTGGTGCGGCGACGACCGTGTGATCGCCGTCGCGCAGCAGCGCGGTGATGATGGCGTGCTCGCGCGCGCCGGAGCCGAGGACGAGGATGCGCACCAGGTCATCCTACGAGCGCCGGCCCTGGCAGGGTGCCGACGGATCGCGTGGCAGGGCTCGGAGGCTGGCGAGCGCGCGTCGCCTGCCGGCGGTAGCGTCGCTGCGTGGCCGTGAAGCGCATCCCCGATCTCGCAGGGCTCGACGCCGTGCGGGCGGCGCTCGCCGACGACGCGAGCCGTGCCGACCGCGCGACGGCCGTGCGGTACACGCTGCAGTGCCTCGCCGATCGGGCGCCGGGCAGGAGCGTGGAGGTGCGGGTGCCGCCGTTCGGTGCCGTGCAGGCCGTCGAGGGCCCCGGTCATACGCGGGGCACGCCGCCGAACGTCATCGAGACCGACACGGCGACATGGCTGGCGCTCGCGACGGGCGCGTCGTCGTGGCAGGAGGCCGTCGCGTCTGGCACGGTGCGCGCATCGGGCGTGCGTGCGACGCTCGAGGGCTGGCTGCCGCTCGTGCGCCCCTGACTCGTCTGGCGCGACGCGCCGTCTCCGCACCGAACGCTCCGCGCCGACTCGCCGCGCGCGATGGGGCAGGAGCTGCGACGGATCCGGCCGGATCGTCGCGACTCCTGCCCACGCAGACGACGGAAGCGACCGGTGGGGTGGTCAGCGTCGCGGGTCGGCGGGCGCATCGCCCACCGTCGTCGCGGGCGGCGGCTGCAGTCCGTCGGCGACCTCGTCGCCGCCGCGCAGCCGCTCGAGCGCAGCCATGAGGTGGTAGATCACCAGGGTCGCGACGGTGCCGAGCAGGATGCCGCCGAGCGTCACCTCGCCCGCGTTGAGCGTGAAGTCGGCGATCGCGACGATGAGGCCGACGCCCGCCGAGAACTGGTTGCGGGGGCGCGAGAAGTCGACGCGGTGCTCGATCCAGATGCGCACGCCGATGATGCCGATGAGGCCGTACAGCGCCGTCGTGACGCCTCCGATCACGCCAGGCGGCGTCGCGGCGATGACGGCGCCCACCTTCGGCGACAGCGACAGCAGGATCGCGGTGATCGCGGCGATCCAGTAGGCAGCGGTCGAGAACACGCGCGTCGCGCTCATCACGCCGATGTTCTCGCCGTACGTCGTGGTCGCGGAGCCGCCGAACAGACCAGCGAGCACCGTCGCCGCGCCGTCGGCGATGAGCGCACGACCCGCGACGGGGTCGAGGTCGCGGTGGATGAGCTGGCCGACGCCGCGCACATGGCCGACGTTCTCGGCGATGAGGGGCAGCACGATGGGCACGAACATGAGCAGCAGCGGCCACTGGGCGAGGTCGATCGCCGGCGTCTGGAACGTGGGCAGGCCGATCCATGCCGCCTCGCCGACCGCCGACGTGTCGACCTGGCCGAGCGCGAGCGACAGGACGTAGCCCACGACGACGCCGATGAGGATCGACAGGCGCGCGACGATGCCGCGGAACGCGACGGCGACGACGATGATCGCGAGCAGCGTGATGGCCGCGACGCCCGGCGCCTGCAGGAACGAGTCGCGCGCTGCGGGTGCGAGGTTGAAGCCGATGAGGGCGACGATCGTGCCGGAGACGACCGGCGGCATGAGCACGGTGAGCCAGCGCGTGCCCGCGACCTGCACGACGAGGCCGACGAGCGCCAGCAGCGCTCCCGTCAGCACGACGCCGGCGAGCGCGAGCCCGGGGCCGCCAGCGCTGGATGCGGCGACGACGGGCGCGATGAACGCGAACGACGAGCCGAGGTAGCTCGGCAGCCGGTTGCCGGTGACGAGCAGGAACAGGATCGTGCCGATGCCGGAGAACAGCAGCGTCGTCGACGGCGGGAAGCCCGTGAGGGTCGGCACGAGGAACGTCGCGCCGAACATCGCGACGACGTGCTGCATGCCGATGCCGATGGTGCGCGGCCACGACAGGCGCTGCTCGGGGAGGACGATGTCGTGGATGCCGCGTTCGGCGCGTGCTGTCCAGGGAAGAGGCATGCTCGGGGTCCTTCGTGCTGTGGAGAGCGCGCAGCCGTTCGGGGCGGGGCCGGCGCCTCCGCGATGCTAGCGGCGGGGCACGATGGCGCACGTCGGCACGGGGCAGGCCGCCCGCGCACGCCCTCCCCGCACGCCCGCCGCGCGCCGCCGGTGCGCCGACTCCTAGGCGACGCTCGGTCCGCTGTGCTTCAGTGGGCACATGACCTCGACCGCACAGCAGCAGCGCCGCCCGAACGGTCCCGCCGCGATCGCGGGCATCGTCCTCTTCGTCGTCGGCATCATCCTGCTGCTCAACGGCATCCCGCCGCTGTTCGGCACCATCGGCCAGTTCGCCGGCTACTCGGCGGTCATGGGCCCCGAGCGGGCGTTCGAGACCCTCCTGCCGTTCGCGGTCGTGCCGCTCGTGCTCTCGATCGCGGGCGCCGTGATGGTGCGCGTCGGGTTCGGGCTGCTGCGCAGGCAGGGCACGAAGGGTGCGCAGTGGGCGCGTTCCGAGTGGCAGGAGCGGCAGCCGGAGGTGCAGCAGCGGTTCCAGTCGGCGCGTGACCAGCTGCAGGCGCAGGGTGCGTCGGTGTGGGAGCAGACGCAGCGTGCGCAGCAGGGTGTGCGGGAGCAGGCGCAGGCACGCGCCGTCGCCAACGCCCCTGCGTGGGCGCCGACCTCGGGCGGGCAGCAGCAGCGCCAGGGATGGCCGGGGCAGCCCGGTCAGCAGGGGCAGCAGCAGCGCCCGCTGCAGCCGCAGCAGCAGCGCAGGCAGCCCCCGCCGCCGCAGCCTGGACAGCGGCAGCAGCAGCCGCCGCGCGGGTCGTCGACGCTCGAGCGCATGCAGCAGCGCATCGCGGATGCCGCGACCGCCACCGACCGTGCGCGCGACGTCGCGTCGGCACGGCACGAGCAGCAGGCCGCTGCGCTGCAGCAGCGTGCGGAGCGCGCCGCATCCCACGTCGTCCCCCAGTACGCAGAGCCGGGCATCTCGTTCGGCTCCCCGGAGCTCGTGGGCAACCGGCGCGCGTCGAGCATCCTCGCGTCGTCGTCGCTGCGCTCGACGTCGCTGAGCCGCACGTCGCTGTCGCTCGACTCGCTGCGCCTGCGCCGCTGACGCCCGCGTCGCCGATTCGCCGCGGATGCGGCGCGGGTGGGATGCTGGAGGCGTGACCTCCCGCCCCGACGACGACGCCGACCCGCGCGTCGACGGCGCGCCCGAGACCTCCGCGGTCGGTGGGGCCGCGAGCGACGGGCCTCGCGTCCCGGCCTCCGACGACGCCGACGCCGACGCACCGGCGAGCAGCGACGCGTCGGCGCCCGCCGAGGAGGAGCCAGGCGGCGTCGAGCAGTCCGAGCCGCATCCGGTCACGATCGAGCGCGACGACGTCGAGGTGCAGGCGCGCCTCGTGCCGCGCTACGGCCGCTTCATGGTCCTCGGGGCCATCGTGGGCGTCGTGGGCGGATGGGCGTGGTCGCGACTGGGCTCGTCGGGTCCGCTGCTCGGGGTCGGCCCCGTCATCGACACGTCCGCCATGGTGCCGTTCCTCATCGCGGTCGGCGCGCTCGCAGGCGTCGTGCTGGGCGCCGTGCTCGCCATCGTGCTCGATCGTCTCGTGGGTCGCCGCAGGCGCACCCTCACCGCCGAGCGCACGCGTCACCGCCGCGACGTCGACTGATCCCGCGCCAGGGGCGACTCGGCGGCAGCCGGTGACGCCAGGTGCTCGGCGCCCCAGCCGACTCATGCCTCCTCGTCGTGCCATGCCTCCGGCGTGCCGAGCGTGCGGACCGAGCGCATCGCGCACGCGAGCACCGTCGCGAATGCGGCGAGCGCCGCGGCGGCGGCGAGCGCGATCGTGACGTGGCCGCCGGCGACGACGAGCCCTGCGACCAACGGTGCGAACGCGACGGAGCCGAGCGATGCGAGGCTCAGCAGCGACATGACCCGCCCTTGCAGCTCCGGGGGCGTGCGCCAGGCTGCGTAGCCCTGCAGCACCGTCGTGACGATCGGCACGACGAGGCCGATGATGAACAGCCAGACGAACATCGTGGCCAGCTGCGGGAGCCACGCGGCGAGCCCCAGCGCCATCGCGATGATCGCCAGCGAGCCCACGATGACCCTGCCCCCCGCGATGCGTGCGACGATCGGGCCCGCCGCGACCGCGCCGATGAGCACGGCGACCGCTGCGACCACGAACAGCAGCGACAGCTGCACCGGTGGCACGCCCGACGCCGCGAAGTGGATCGTCGCGACCTGCAGCAGGAGGCCGACGGCGAAGTTCACGAGGAGCACGAGCACGGCGACCGAGCGCAGCAGGCCATCGGTCATGACGAAGGCCCAGCCGTCGCGAAGGTCGCGCCCGAGTCGTCGCGCCGCGGCCGCTCGGACTGCGGGGCCCGCCACCGCCTCCGTGCGCTGCACGGTGAGATCCGCGCGGATGACCCACGTGCAGCCGAGCAGGATCGCCGCGAGTCCCGCCGCCGCCCAGAAGGGGGCTCCGGCGGCGATCCCGAACAGGAAGCCGCCCACCGGCGGGCCGGCGAGCTCGACGAGCGCCTCGCGCGACTGGATGACCGCCTGCGCCCGCGGCAGCGACGATCGGGGCACGATCGACCGCAACGCGGCATTGTCTGCGGTGCCGAAGAGGCCGCGCGCGACGCCGGCGGCGGCAGCGACGATCACGAACACGACGGGGCTCAGCGCCCCCACCGCCGCGAGCGCGCCGCACGAGCCCCACAGGAGCAGCCGCAGGCCGGAGCCCCACCGCATGCACGTCCTCCGGTCGATGCGGTCGACGAGCACGCCGCCGATGAGCACGAGACCCGCGAACCCGAGCGAGTACGCCGTCCCCGCGAGGCCGGCGAGCGTGCTCGACCCCGAGATGTGCAGCGCCAGCAGGGGGATCGCGAGCGTCACGACCGAGCCGCCGAGCGAGTCGGCGCTCGTGCCGACCACCCAGGCTCGGAAGTCCCGCACGCGCCACGGCGATGCCTGCGCCTCCATCATTCGTCCTCCTGTCGATCGTGGGCTACCACGGGATCCAGCCCGATGCGGGGCAGCGATGCTCGCCGTCGTGGTCGGTGGCGTGCGGCGTCCACATCTCGGTCACCCAGCCCAGGTCGGCCACCCGGTGCCGTCGCCGCCGAGGCTCGTCGTGCGGTGGCGGCGCGACGGGGTCGATGGCGCGTTCGAGCCACTCGGCGAGGGCGTCGAGGCTGCGTTCGAGCCTCGGGACGCGAGCCACCTGGAGCCGCTCGGCCGCAATGAGCATGAGGTGCTCGCGGATCGCCGACGACATCCGGTCCGCGGGGTCCGACGCATCCGCGTCGGAGTACAGCACGCCGGGGCGATCCTCGCTCTCGGACACGAGGGCGAGCCACTCGGTCCGCCACGGATGCACGAGCATGCGGAAGCGGCGGCGCGTGCGTCGCTCGACCTCCACGAGCGCTCCTGGCGGCGGCACGACGGACGCGGCCGCCAGGCCGTGCCAGAGCTCGTGCCTGGCGCGCCGCGCCTGCAGCTCTCGTCGAGCGCGGTCGTCGGCATCCGACGGCGTGAACGCGAAGGCCGACGCGTGACGGCCGGCGTGGATGCCGGCCTCGAGCTCGGGCACGCGCTCCTGCCAGGCGCGCCAGACGGTGCGGCGCTCGATCGTCTCGCCGAGCGAGCGCGAGATCGACGTCGACTCGTCGAAGTCGAATGCCGACCCGGCCGCGGCTCCGCCTGCGTCGCTCGAGATCGACAGCCAGCCTCCGGCGAAGCCGTAGGTCGCAGACCACAGCCCGAGGGCGCTCGCGGTGGACTCGTCGAGATGGTCGGTCATGCCGACGCCTCGCGCAGGCGTTCGACCGTGGAGGGTCCGTCCGGGATGCCGCAGAAGAATGCGAACCCCGGGATCTCGTCTGCGGCGAGTCCGAGCGCCTCCGACAGCGGATCGGCGCGGATCGCGCCGGTCGGCACGCCCGCGAGGCCGGCTGCGGTCAGGGAGAGGCCGTACATCTGCAGCGCGGCTCCCAGGTCGGCCCATGCGAGCCGGTACGCCGCCGGGGATCGGTACTTCCACGTGAAGAGCGTCAGGTCGGACACGAGGATCACGACGAAGGCGCACTCCAGGGCGAAGCCCTGCTCGTAGGTCCAGTGGTCGAGCACGGATCGCGCCGGCGCGTCGCCGACGCGCGCGAGCGTGCCGTCGTCGTCGCGGAACTGCCAGGCTCCCGGCTCGTAGCCCTCCACGTCGTGGATGATGACCAGCGGCCAGACCTCGTGCCGACTGCCGCCGGACATGAACGCCTTGTGCGGCAGCGGCGCACCGAGTCCGGGGTCGGCCACGCCGATCTGCCCGAACGTGCGCAGGAGGGCGTACTCGAAGGCCGGCCGCGAGACCTGCCGCCCGGCGAAGTCGCGATGGGTGCGTCGACGGTCGACGACGTCGTCGAACGCCGGCGCGCCGAGCGGCGCGGCGACGGGTGCCGTCGGAGGCGTGCGCTCGAGTCGCACGAGCGGCGCGGTCGCGGCGGGGCGTCGCCTGGGGATGACACGCTCGTCGGCGCGTTCGGTGCGCAGGTGCAGCGCGAGGTCGTTCGTGAAGGTCGACGCGTTCGCAGCGCGGTGGTAGAGCTCGACCACACGGCCGAGCCGCTCCTGCCAGGTCGGTCGGCTGCCGGTGGGCTCATGGCGTCCCAGGGTCGCTCGGACGCCGTCGAAGAGTGCCGTCGCCGATCGTTCGACGAGCGTCCGACCGTGCTCGTCGGATGCGGTGAACCACGCGACGAGGCGGAGCGCCGCTGCGCGGGACATCGAGATGCGGGCACCTGCGTCGTTCTCGACCTCGACGCGACCGTCGGGGTCCATCGAGAGGCTGATGAGTCTCATGGTCGGCGTCCTCCGTCGTTCATGCGAAGCCTCCTTCGTCGTCGGCGTGGTGCCGCAGCAGCGCGATGCCGTGCTCGATGGCATCCCGGTACCGTCCGGGCTGCAGCGCACGCACGCTCGTGCTCGCTGCTGCGAGGTGCTCGGCCGCCCGCGCGCGATCGCCGAGTCGCACGCGCTCCTCCGCGACGCTGAGATGGGCCGACGCGAGCGACTTCGCCAGCAGCGTCCGCTCGAGGGCGACGACCGTCGCCGACTCGAGCGCATGCTCGACGATGCGGACGCTCGTCTCGTCGAGCGCGAGGGCGATGCGGTGATCCTCCTGGGCGTCGGCAGCCAGGTGCAGCGCGATGACCGCGAGCCAGGGAGCCTCGACGTGCAGCCGGGCGCGCTCGATGGCGATGCGCACCCAGAGGTCGGGGCGATCGCGCGGCAGCGCGTCGAGCGCGCGCAGGAGCGCCTGCCGATCGCGCTCGAGGCGCGGCGCCTCGCGCGCGAGGTCGATCGCGTCATCGAGCATGGCTGCTCGCATCGCTCGCGCGGGAGGGCCGCGTGCGCAGGAGTGCGACCGCGACGCGGCGCAGGAGATCCGGCCACGTGGTCGCACGATCGAGCTCGGACTGCAGCTGGGCGAGGGCGACCGCCACGTCGAGCAGCCCTCGAGCGTCGTCGTCCGGCGGCGCGGGGGAGGGGTGGAGCAGGGCCGAGCGCAGCTCGGGCGCCGCCATGAGTCCGCGCCACAGCGTGCCTGCGCTCGGGAGTCCAGCGTCTCGGAGCGTGCGGGCGACGTGGTCGAGCTCGGCGGGCGAGGCCGTCGCGCACCGGGCGACGGACACCAGGAGCGCCGCCTGGTCGAGGTCGTCGCGGCCGCACGCGGCGAGCTCGGACGCGAGCCGATCGCGGAGGTCGGGCTCGGCATCGACGGGATGCGTGGCCAGCACGGCGCGCAGCGTCACGGCGTGCTCGGCGTGGTCCGTGCGCGCGACGAGCTCGGGCGCGTGCGGCGCGGACACCACCGTCGACCTGGTGACGACCGAGCGCGCGTCCACGACGAGGCTCGTCGGCCCGTGATGAACCGAGGCCGCGGCCCACGGCGTGCGCAGGTCGGACGCGCTCGTGGCGAGGAGGCCGCACGGAGCGGCCGCGGGGGCGGGAGGGCCTTCGTGCGAGCTCCAGGTGACGGTCTCGACGTGGTGGGGCTCGCCTGCCGCCCAGGCATCGCGCAGCGCGCTCGGCGGGGCCTCGACGACCAGGCGCACGCGGGACTCGCGCACGACGGTGTCGACGATCGTCTCCTCGTCGCGACGACGATCGGCCACGAAGCCCCGGTCGGTGCGAGCCTGGCGGATGGCGACGAGCCCGCCGTCGGCCACGACGTCGCACGCGGCGAGCACCTCCTGCCTCGTGCACCCCGGCTCGAGCACGCGCCGCCGCCGTCCGATGGCGACCTCGCCGATCGTGGATGGCTCGTGCAGCGCCTGCGGACCTGCCAGGTCTCCGCTCGAGAGCGCGCGGTGCAGCGCGAGCCGCACGCGATCCTGGTCCTCGATCCAGCCGAGGAGCCATGCTGGCCAGCCTCTGAGGTTGGCGGCCACCGGCAGGAGCACGCGCATCGGGAGCCCCGATCGCGCGTCGTACGCTCGGATGCTCGTGGATCCGGCGTCCCAGCCGAACGCGAGCGGAGGCGGGGGCCCTCCCGCGACGTGGATGCGCAGGGCCTGCGCGCCCAGCGCGCCGCGCACCTCCTCCAGCCGCTCGCGGACCCGCCGGCGCATCGGCCAGTCTCCGGACGGCAGGACGGCGAGGTATCCCCACCGTCCGCCGATCCTGGTCCCGAGGTGCTCGACGAGCGTCGACCGGTGCGCGGCCTCGTCGGTGGCATCGCAGCCGAGGAGCGTGCTCAGCCACGGGCGCACGCCCATCAGCCGCCAGCCCGCACCTGCGGACTCCAGCTCGAGGTCCGCGAGCAGATGCTCGGTCGGGGCCGGGTGCGCTCGAGCGCCCGTGGCGTGGTTCGGGGGCTCGAGGTCGTCGGTGGCGAGGTGCGTCGCAGCGAACCCGCGAGGGACGATCCTGGCGATGCGGCGGTGGAGGTCCGAGATCGGACGCGGCGGGTGCGTGCGTGCGACGGCATCGATCAGGGTCCGTGCGACGCCGGCGGCGTCGGGCAGATCGAGGACCGACGACGTGACGTACCCGCGACGTGGCGTGGTCCTCGTGGCGCGACGCAGCTGCTGTCGCCGATGCGAGTGGCCGGCGGCGACGCCGTCGCGGAGCGCGGCCGTCGCCTCCTCGACGCAGGAGCGAACGACGCACCCGACGGGCACTGCATCCATCGCGGGAGTCCGGAAGGCTCGTCGGGTGCGTCTGGCGATCGCGTCAGTTCATGCAGAGGCCGCAGAGCGTGACGGTCAGCGCGTTCTGCGGCAGGTTCTCGCGGTCGACGGTGAAGTCGGCGTCGCTGAGCGGCTCGAGGTTCGCGAGCCTGTCGAGCTCGGTCAGGCTCGAGAGCGCCGAGAGCTCCCGGAGCGCCTTGAGGTCTGCCAGGGACTGTGCGGTGCGTGCGATGGTGGTCGACATAGGTACCTCTCTCCACTGAGCCACGACCCGGTCGAGCCGCGGTGGTGATGAGGATATGCTCATGTTTTCGACATGTCAACGATCTTCGGAGCGCTGCAGAGCGAGCACGTCGAGGACGGCCTCCAGATCGCGCAGCGCCGCGACGGGCCCCTGCTGCGTCGCGGTGCCCGTCATGTTGACCACGACCTCGTCCACGCCCGCCCGCCAGTAGCCCTCGATCGCCGACGCCAGCCGTGCGGGATCGCCGACGTGGAAGGCCCCGTGCTCGACGAGCATGCTGGCGTCGTGCTGCGAGCCGTCTCCGCGGATCTCGATGCCGCAGGAGCGCAGCATGGCGCCGTAGTGCGGGGAGCGCAGATGGCCGCCTGCCGCTGCCCGGACGGTCTCGAGGTCGATCGCGTCGCCACGGGCGACGGCCATGCCGACGATGCTCGTCACGCGAGGAGCGTGCCGTGCCGCGGTCTGCGCACCGAGCGCGATCGAAGGCATCAGGGTCTCGCGGACGTGCGCGAGCGGCGTGAGCCACGTGACGGCGCGATCGGCCACCCGGCCGGCGGCTCCCGCCATCCGACGCTGGAGCGTGCCGATCGCGACCTCGACGCGTGCGCGGTGCGCATGGTCGACCCAGCCGTGCGTCGCATGCACCTCGCCGCGGACGTCGACCCGCTCGCCGTCGAGGAGCCTCCTGAGGGTCGCCGCGTACTCCTCGACCGCGAGCACCGCGTCGCGGTACGGCTCGCCGTGGCATGCGACCTGCAGGTCAGGGCTGCCCGCTCCGATGCCCAGGACCACGCGGTGCCCGGTGACGAGACCGAGCGAGATGGCGGACTGGGCGGCGTGCAGCGGATGCTGGAGGGGGATCGGGAGCACGCCGATGCCCAGCGGGGATCGGAAGCCCGCCCCAGCGCAGTAGGCCGCCGCGTGGAGCGCGTCGACGCCGCGACTGTAGCCCTGCCAGAGGGTGTGCGCGATGCTCGCGTCGACCAGCGCGGCGAACGGGATGCCGTGCTCGGGATCCTGCGGGATCAGCGGCAGCAGGATCGAGACCCGTCGCGGTGCCGTCTCGTCGGTCGTGGTCACGTCGCTCCCATCGTCATGACGGCTCGGTGCCGCGCGGCGAAGGGTAGTCGGAGGGTGGCGCCAGGGCGGCGAGCGGCATCGCGGCATGTGGACGACGCGCTCGATCGCCCAGCGCCCGACGGCTCGAGTGCGGGAGGATCGTCCTCGATGACCCTCCTCGAGCACGCCCCGAAGCCCTGGGACGCCGACGCAGCGTTCGACGCGTTCGCGACCTGGGCCGACGGCCGCGGGCTCCGCCTCTACCCGGCGCAGGAGGAGGCGCTCATCGAGATCGTCAGCGGCGCGAACGTCATCCTCTCCACCCCCACGGGCACGGGGAAGTCGCTCGTCGCGATCGGCGCGCACTTCGCTGCGATCGCGCAGGGCCGCCGCACGTACTACACGGCACCCATCAAGGCCCTCGTGAGCGAGAAGTTCTTCGCGCTCGTCGACGTCTTCGGCGCAGAGCAGGTCGGCATGGTCACGGGCGACTCGTCGGTGAACCCCGACGCGCCGATCATCTGCTGCACGGCCGAGATCCTCGCGAACATCGCACTGCGGCACGGCTCGGATGCGAACGTCGGCCAGGTCGTCATGGACGAGTTCCACTTCTACGCCGACCCGCAGCGCGGATGGGCGTGGCAGGTGCCGTTGCTGACGCTGCCGCAGGCGCAGTTCGTGCTCATGTCGGCGACGCTCGGCGACGTCACGCGCATCGCAGACGACCTCAGCGCTCGCACGGGCCGCGAGACCGCGCTCGTCACAGGCGTCGAACGCCCCGTGCCGCTGCACTACGAGTACGCCATGACGCCCGTGCACGAGACGATCGACGAGCTGCTGGCGACGCAACGCGCGCCGATCTACATCGTGCACTTCGCGCAGGCTGCCGCACTCGAGCGGGCGCAGGCGCTCACGTCGACGAAGGTCGTCAGTCGCGAGCAGCGGGACCGCATCGCGGACGCCATCGGAGACTTCCGCTTCACCACCCGCTTCGGGCAGACGCTGTCGCGGCTCGTGCGCAGCGGCATCGGCGTGCACCACGCAGGCATGCTGCCGAAGTACCGCAGGCTCGTCGAGCAGCTCGCGCAGCAGGGTCTGCTGCGCGTGATCTGCGGCACCGACACCCTCGGGGTGGGCATCAACGTGCCCATCCGCACCGTGCTGCTGACGGCGCTGACGAAGTTCGACGGGCAGCGGATGCGGCAGCTCACGGCCCGCGAGTTCCATCAGATCGCGGGCCGTGCTGGGCGGGCGGGCTACGACACGGCCGGCACGGTCGTCGCGCAGGCGCCCGAGCACGAGGCCGAGAACGCGAAGCAGCTCGCGAAGCTCGGCGACGACGTCAAGAAGCGGCGCAAGCTCGTGCGCAAGAAGGCGCCGGAGGGCTTCGTGTCGTGGGGCGAGCCGTCGTTCCTCAAGCTCATCGATGCCGAGCCCGAGCCGCTGCGATCGCAGATGCAGGTGAGCCACGCGATGATGCTGGGCATCATCGGCCGCGGTGGCGACGCATTCGCCGACATGCGCGACCTCATCCGCGCCTCCCACGGCACCCGCCTCGAGCAGCTCGCGCTCGCTCGGCGGGCGCTCGCGATCTACCGCACGCTGCGCCTGGCGGGGATCGTCGAGCAGACCCCGAACCCCGACGATCCGGGCGGTCACCCCCGCATCCGGCTCACGGTCGACCTGCCGCCGCAGTTCGCCCTCAACCAGCCGCTCTCGCCGTTCGCGCTCGAGGTCATCGACGTGCTCGACCCCGACTCGCCCACGCATCACCTCGACGTCGTGTCGGTCATCGAGGCGACGCTCGACGACCCGCGCCCGATCCTGTCGCAGCAGCAGTTCCTCGCGCGCGGCGAGGCCGTGGCCGCGATGAAGGCCGAGGGCATCGAGTACGACCAGCGCATGGAGCTGCTCGAGGACGTCACGCATCCGAAGCCCCTCGAGGAGCTGCTCACGGAGGCGCTGCGCGTGTTCGCGTCGTCGCAGCCGTGGGTGCAGGATGCGGCGTTGTCGCCGAAGTCGGTCGTGCGCGACATGTGGGAGCGGGCCATGACGTTCGCCGAGTACACGCAGCACTACGGCCTGTCGCGGTCGGAGGGGCTCGTGCTGCGGTACCTGTCGGACGCGTATCGGGCCATCCGGCAGACCGTGCCTGAGGAGGCGAAGGGCGAGGAGCTGCAGGACCTCGTCGAGTGGCTCGGCAGCGTCGTGCGGCAGGTCGACTCGAGCCTGCTCGACGAGTGGGAGGAGCTCATGCATCCCACCGACGACGCAGGGGCGCCCATCGCGCCCCCTCCTCCGCCGTCGGTGGTGGCGAACCCGCGCGCGTTCCGCATCCTCGTGCGCAACGCCCTCTTCCGGCGCGTGCAGCTCGCGGCGCTCGACCGTGCCGACGAGCTCGGCGAGCTCGACGCGGCCGCCGGCTTCGGTGCGGAGGCGTGGGGTGCGGCGCTCGACGCGTACTTCGACGCCCACGATGCGATCGGCACGGGTGCGGATGCGCGGTCGGCGAGGATGCTCGACGTGGAGGAGAGCGCCCACGAGTGGCGGGTGCAGCAGATCCTGGCCGACCCCGCTGGCGACCACGACTGGCGCATCTGGGCGACGGTCGACCTGGACGCGTCGGCGGAGGCGGGCGAGGCGGTCGTGCGGGTGACGCGGGTCGGAGCCCTCTGACGCGGACGCGTCGGCGCCTCTCGCCGCGGTCGCCCGTCGCCCCCGCCGCGGCGTCGCGCTCGCGCGTCTCCCCATCCGCTCCGTGAGGTGCGAGCGAAGCGAGCCTCGAACGGGGTCGTCGTGCTCGCGCGTCTCCCCATCCGCTCCTTGAGGTGCGAGCGAAGCGAGCCTCGAACGGGGTCGCGCCCGGGGAATCAGCGCCGATCGCGCGCGTTGCACCGAAGAGGACATCGACGCGAGGGAGCACCGCATGCCGCTGCAGGGAGAGTACGCACCGAGCACGTCCGAGTGGGCGCGCACGCAGGCTGAGATCTACGAGGCGACGGACGGGCGGGAGGCGGGCACGCTGCGCGACAGCGGCCTGCCGGTCATCGTGCTCACGAGCGTCGGCGCGAAGAGCGGCATGCTGCGCAAGACGGCGCTCATGCGCGTCGAGCATGAGGGCGAGTACCTCGTCGTCGCCTCCCTCGGTGGCGCACCGAAGCATCCCGTCTGGTACTGGAACCTGACGAAGCACCCGCACGCAGAGCTGCAGGACGGCGCCGAGCGGCACGACTACGACGTGCGCGAGCTGACCGGCGAGGAGCGCGAGACGTGGTGGGCGCGCGCCGTCGAGGCGTTCCCGCCGTACGCGGAGTACCAGGAGAAGACCGATCGCGTCATCCCGGTGCTGCTGCTGACCCGCGCGGACTGACGCGCCCGCGTCGGGCGCTGGCGCTCCGCCACGATCGCAGCCGTTCGACCGCGCGTCGTAGGGCGGAGGGAGGCCGACGAGCCTCGCCCGTCAGCCGCGGTAGAAGGCCTCCGCGACGCGCGTGAGGCTCGCGAGGTCGGCGACGCCCGCGAGCTCGCGTGCCGAGTGCATCGACAGGATCGGGATGCCCACGTCGATCGTGCGGATGCCGAGGCGCGTCGCCGTGATGGGCCCGATCGTCGAGCCGCACGGCACCGTGTTGTTCGACACGAACTCCTGCACGGGCACGCCCGCCGCCTCGCTCCAGCCGCGCCACGCCGCCTCGCCCGCGCCGTCGGTCGCGTAGCGCTGGTTCGCGTTGATCTTCAGGATCGGGCCCGAGCCCAGCAGCGGCCGCACCACCGGGTCGTGCTTCTCGGGGTAGTTGGGGTGCACGGAGTGGCCGACGTCGCTCGAGACGCACCACGACGCCGCGAGCGCACGCATCCGCTCCTCCCTGGTCGCATCGAGGCCGAGACCGACGCGCTCGAGCACGTCGGCGAGGAACGGACCCGCAGCACCCGTGCGGGTCGCGGAGCCGATCTCCTCGTGGTCGAAGACGGCGAGCATCGGGATGCAGTCGGCGTCGACGCCGTCGGCGGCTGCGGCTGCGAGCGCGACGACGCCCGCGTGCACGCTCGCGAGGTCGTCGAGCCTTCCGGATGCGAAGAAGGCGTCGTCCTTGCCGAACACGGCGCCGCGCTGCGCATCCGCCACCGACAGGTCGTAGCCGCGCACGCGGGCGAGGTCGACGTCGGCCATGCCGGCGAGCTCGCCGACCAGGTCGGCCGAGGCGGGCTCGCCGAGCCCCCACACCGGCTGCGTGTGGGCCTGACGGTCGAGCGTGAGCCCGTCGTTCGCGGAGCGGTCGAGGTGGATCGCCAGCTGCGGCAGGCGCAGCAGGGGACCGGACTCGACGAGCACCTGCGACCCGTCGTCGAGCACGAGCCTGCCGGCGAGCCGCAGCTCGCGGTCGAGCCACGAGCTCAGCAGCGGACCGCCGTAGATCTCGACGCCCGCCTGCAGCCAACCGAGCCTGCCGGTCGTCGGCTGCGGCTTCAGCACGAAGCCAGGGGAGTCGGTGTGGGCGCCGAGGATGCGCACGGGCGTCGTCGCCGACGCCGACGCCGGCACGATCCACGCGATCGCCGCGCCGTCGCGCACGACGAGGTAGGCGCCGGGATCCGTGGGCCACGCGTCGCCCTCGTCGAGCCGTGCGAAGCCGACCGTCTCGAGTCGACGCGCGACCTCGGCGGCGGCGTGCAGCGCCGAGGGGGATGCGGCGACGAGGTCGGCGAGATCCTGAGCGTGGGCGATCGGATCGGCGGCTGCGGGCACGGGGAGGACCTCCATCGGTGGCGGGTCCTTCGAGGCTATCGCCGCTGCGCGGCCTCCTCGGCGGTGCGGCGCAGCACGCCGAGCATGTGGGCGACGACGCGCCATCCGACGAGCAGCAGCAGCAGCGTGAGGGTCGCGACGATGACGAACGCGATCGCGGTGCCGTCGCCCAGCAGCAGCCGGCCGGCCATGCCGCCGACGACGGTCACGACCCAGACGGGCACGCCCGTCCGCACCGGCGCGTGCGGCGCGCGCCACGCGAGCGACGCCAGCCATCCGACCGCGAGCGCCGCGAGGAACGGCAGCGCCGTCGCGCCGACGCCCGCGAGCGTGAACGACTCGTGGCTCGCGCGCCCGACGGCCGCGAAGAGCACCACCGAGGCGACGTCGATGGCGGCGGCGACCGCGAGCATGCGCGGCGAGGTCCGACGAGCCATGCGCGTCAGCTCAGCTGCGTGCGCTCCACCCACGAGAGGTACTCGTCGGTGACGGTGCCGGTGACGTACTCGCCGGTGAAGCACGACATGTCGAGGCCTTGGATGTCGGTGCCCTCGAGGATGGCGGCCTGCATGTCGGCCACCTCCTGGAACACCGTGTAGTCGGCGCCGAGCGCCTCGTTCACCTCGGGGATCGAGCGGCCGGCGGCGATGAGCTCGGCGCGCGAGGGCATGTTGATGCCGTACACGTGCGGGTAGCGCACCGGCGGCGCCGCCGACGTGAAGGTGACCTTGTTCGCGCCCGCCTGCCGCGTCATCTCGACGATCTCGCGGCTCGTCGTGCCGCGCACGATCGAGTCGTCGACGACGAGCACGTTCTTGCCGCGGAACTCGCTGGGCATCGCGTTGAGCTTCTGCCGCACCGACTTCTTGCGCTGCTCCTGCCCGGGCATGATGAACGTGCGGCCGACGTAGCGGTTCTTGTAGTAGCCCTCGCGGTACTCGATGCCGAGTCGACGCGCGACCTGCATCGCGGCCGGCCGTGCGGAGTCGGGGATGGGCATCACGACGTCGATGTCGCCCTTGGGCGTGAACTGCTCGATGGTCTTCGCGAGCTGGTCGCCGAGGCGCAGCCGGGCGTCGTACACGCCGATGCCGTTCATCGTCGAGTCGGGCCGGGCGAGGTAGACGTACTCGAACGAGCACGGCAGCAGCACGGGGCTCGGGTGGCACTGCTGCGCGACGAGCTCACCGTCGAGCGTGATGAACACGGCCTCGCCGGGCTCGACGTCGCGCACGACCTCGTAGCCGGACGCCTCGAGCACGAGCGACTCGGACGCGAGCACCCACTCCATGCGGGCTCCCGCCGGGCGGCGGCCGAGGATGAGGGGGCGGATGCCGTAGGGGTCGCGGAAGCCGAGCATGCCGTGCCCTGCGATGAGCGCGATCGCCGCGTACGAGCCCTCGACGCGCTCGTGCACGCGCCGCACGGCCGTGAACAGCTGCTCGGCGTCGAGTCCGGCACCGCTCACGAGCTGCTGCAGCTCGGAGCCGAGCACGTTGACGAGCATCTCGGTGTCGCTGCCGGTGTTGACGTGGCGCATGTCGAGCGTCTCGAGCTGCGCCGCGAGCTCGCGGGTGTTCGTGAGGTTGCCGTTGTGCACGAGCACGATGCCGTACGGGGCGTTGACGTAGAACGGCTGCGCCTCGAGCTCGTTCGACGCCTCGCCCTTCGTGGCGTAGCGCACGTGGCCGAGGCCGACCTGGCCGGGCAGCGAGCGCATGTCGCGCGTGCGGAACGCCTCGCGCACCTGCCCCTTCGCCTTGCGGATGTGGGCGTGCCGACCATCGATGGTGGCGATGCCGCAGGAGTCCTGGCCTCGGTGCTGGAGGAGCGCCAGCGCGTCGTAGACCTGCTGGTTGACGGGGCTGGTCGAGACCAGGCCGACGATGCCGCACACGGGAGGGTGGCTCCTGACGGTCAGAGCGAAGAAGGGCGACTCGAGCCTACTCCCCGCAGGGACCTCCTCGGCGCGCGCCGTCGGAGGCTCAGGACGCGGCGTCCGGCCGCAGCGCCGTCTCGAGGGCATGTGCGTACGCGAGCGCCCACGCGGACACCGAACGCTGCTGCGCACGCAGGCGTGGCGCGCGACGCCACGCCTCGACGAGCACGGCGACCGTGAGGGTCGAGGCGCGCTCGTCGTCGGCGACTGCGAGGAGCCGTGCGTAGATGCACGGCGTGAGGACGTCGTGCAGGCGCGCGAAGGCCGCTCGATCGCCGAGCGCGACGGCGTCCTCGATCGCTGCGAGCGTGGTCGCCTCGACCGTGCTGCTCGTGCGCTGCGCCTCGATCGTCATGATGCGTCCATCGTCCGGCACCTGGATGCCACCTGACGAGAACTTGACGGACGCCTGTCGCTGTGCTGTGGGTCAGACGCGCCGATGCACGAGCAGCGGCAGCACGTGCGTCGCGCCCGCGTCGCGCAGCTGCGCTGCGGCGATCGTGACGGGCCATTGCGATGCGGAGGCGTCGACGACGAGCAGCACGCACCTGCCGGCGACACCGCCCGGCACGCGGATGGATGCCTGCCAGGCCGCGGCCTCGTCTGCGGAGGTGAGGTCGCGGCTCGGGTGCGACTCGACGGTCGCGGCCGCGACGTCGAGCCGCCCGGCGGTCGCGATGCGGTCGGCGATGCCCGCTGCGAGCGCGCCGGCATCCGCCGCGGCGCGCAGCGAGACGACGACGTCGGGCCTCGCCTGCCACGTCGCGCGCCAGGCACCGAGCGTCGCGACGGCTGCGTCGCCGAGCTCGCCCAGCGCGGTCTCGTCGCCGGCGATGGCGGCACGCAGCGCATCCGCCCACTCGGGGGCGTCGGCGTGCACGATGACGCGGCCCGTCTCGGCGCGCCGCGCGTCGGCGATGCGGCCACGGCCGAGCGCGCCGCCCGGCCACATCTTGCGCGGCTCGAGCTCGTGCGCGCGGCCCCGCAGCGCGAGGCTCACGGCACGCACGGTGTCGGCGCTCGCCGACGGCGCGAGGCCGCTGGAGAGGGCGCCCGTGCACACCGAGCAGCGGCCGCACGGCGCGGCCGTCGGGTCGTCGAGCGACTCCTGCAGCAGCTGCATGAGACAGCGACGGCCGCGTGCGTAGTCGCGCATGATGTCGGCCTCACGGCGGCGCACGGCGACGACGCCGTCGTAGTGGGCGCGGTCGTACGTCCACGGCGTGCCGGTCGCCGACCATCCGTCTGCCGTGCGGGTCACGACGTCGTCGACCGCGAGCTGCTTGAGCATGAGCTCGACGCGCGTACGCCGCAGGCCCGTGCGCGCCTCGAGGTCGACGACCGACGCGGGCTCGGCGCCCAGCTCGGCGAGCAGGGTCTGCATCTGCTGCTCGTTCGGGATGGTCGCGGTCGCGAAGTAGTCCCACACGCCTGCATCCGACTCCGAGTGCAGCAGCACGACCTCGGCGTGCTCGATGCCTCGGCCGGCGCGGCCGACCTGCTGGTAGTAGGACACCGGCGAGGGTGGCGCGCCCACGTGCACGACGAAGCCGAGGTCGGGCTTGTCGTAGCCCATCCCGAGCGCGCTCGTGGCGACGAGCGCCTTCACGCGGTTCTGCAGCAGGTCGTCCTCGAGGCGCTCCCTCGCGGCTGGCTCGAGCTGCCCCGTGTACGCCTCGACGCGGATGGCGTCGCCGTGCACGGCCCGCACGGCCGTCGCGAGCCGTTCGGCGTCGGCGACGGTGAGCGCGTACACGATGCCGGAGCCGGGCAGCGTCGGCAGGTGGTCGACGACCCACGCGTACCGCTCGATGGGCGTGAGCGACGGCAGCACGTGCAGCGCGAGCGACGCGCGCGACAGCGGCCCGCGCAGCACGAGCGTCTCGGTGCCGCCGGTCGTGCCGAGCTGTGCCGCGACGTCGGCGGTGACGCGCTCGTTCGCCGTCGCGGTCGTGGCGAGCACGGGCGTCGCGGGCGCGAGGCGCTGCAGCACGTCGGAGACGCGGCGGTAGTCGGGACGGAAGTCGTGACCCCAGTCGGACACGGCGTGCGCCTCGTCGATCACGAGCAGCCCGAGGCGGTGCCCGATGGCGTCGAGCACGCGCGCCCCGAACCCGGGGTTCGCGAGTCGCTCTGGCGACACGAGCACGACGTCGATCTCGTCGTTCGCGAGCGCCCGCTCGATCTCGCGCCACTCGCCGACGTTCGACGAGTTGATGGCTGCGGCGACGAGCCCGCCGCGCTGGGCGGCCGCGACCTGGTTGCGCATGAGGGAGAGCAGCGGGCTCACGACGAGCGTCGGCCCGGCTCCCTGCGCGCGGCGGATGGCGGTCGCGACCCAGTACACGGCCGACTTGCCCCAGCCGGTGCGCTGCACGACGAGCACGCGCGCACCGTCGCCGGCGACGAGCGCGTCGACGGCGGTCTGCTGGTCGTCGCGCAGCGCGGCGCCCGGCCCCGCGAGCGTCTCGATCACGCGCTGCGCGACCGCCTGCTGCTGCACCATCTGCTCATCGACCACGCATCCACGCTAGGTGCATCCGCCCACGCGCCCGTCCGATCCGTTCCGAGGTGCGCTTCCTCCGCGCGAGGTGCGCTTCCCGTTGCGGGGTGCGCTTCCCGTTGCGGGGTGCGCTTCCCCAACTGAGG
>NZ_CEEDMM010000023.1:0-17559 GCF_979255995.1 Agrococcus sp. AC640b | reverse complement strand
CTGCGCAGCGCACCTCAGTTGGGGAAGCGCACCCCGCAACGGGAAGCGCACCCCGCAACGGGAAGCGCACCTCGCAACGCGAAGCGCACCTCGCAACGGGGGCCGGGCCGACCGCACCCCTGGCGGCCTGGTGCGGTCAGCGCATGGTCGGATCCTGCGCGGTCGCAGCAGCGGGAGCACCCGCGTGGTCCGCCGCCGAGGCCGCGGGGGAGCCGGTCGCGAGCAGCACGAGGCCGCCGCCGAGCACCGCTGCGCCGAGCGGCACGGCGATGCTCGCGACGAGCCCGCCGACGGTGAAGAGCACGCCGAGCATCGACTGGTCGATCTGCGCACCGCTCGCCCACGCCGCGGCGCCGACGCCGTAGCCGATGAGCTGCTGGAGGATGAGGCCGGCGGCGATGGTCGCGGCGCCGACGAGGGCGATGGTGCGAGGGGTCATGCGTCGTCTCCTTCGTCGTCCCCCGACGGTATGCGTGGAGCCTGGACGTCGGCGCACAGCCCGGCGCGCGTCAGTCGTCGGCGACCACGTCCCACGTCGCGAAGCGCTCGAGCCCTGCAGAGGCCGCGAGCGCGAGCGACGGCGCGTTGTCGAGCTGACAGCGGTACTGCGGCTCGTGGCCGCGAGACAGGGCATGGGCGCTCAGCGCTCGTACCGTGCGGCGGGCGAGGCCCCGGCCGCGGTGCTCCGGGAGCGTGAGCACGCCGAGGTCGGCGAGCGTCGTGCCGCTCCACGGGTACATGCTCGCGACGCACGCGAGCCGCTCGTCGACGATCGCCCCGACGACGAGCCAGTGGTCGAGTTCGACGAACGCCTCGTCGAGGTCGTCCTCGGGTGCCGCGGCCTCGAGGTCGCGGAAGAGCGCGGCGTCGTCGGAGGTCAGGCGCCGCACGGTCGCGTCGTGCTCGGCGCGCACGGCATCCTGCTCGGCGCGCACGGCATCCTGCTCGGCGCGCACGGCATCCTGCTCGTGGACGGGGAGGTACCAGAGCGCGTCGGCGCCGTTGAGGGCGACGCCTGCGGCGGCCAACGCGGCCGCGAGCGCCGGCGCGCCGACGATGTCGTGATGCGCGAGGCCGATGCGCGCCGCCTCCTCTGGCGTGACGGTCACGATGCCTCCAGCGCCCTCGAGCTCGAGCACCATGACGCGACGATTGCGCGGGAGCGCGTCGTCGACGGCCACGCGCAGCGAGCCCGGCGTCGCGGGCACCTCGTGCTGCGCCACGGCTCGGAACCAGTGATCGTGGACGGTGCTGGTGAACATGACGCTCCTCGTCGGAGGCGAGCCCCCTCCCCAGGCGCCCACCGGAGGCGAGCAGACCAGGATACGCGCGAGTGGCGCGCGACCCTCAGCGGTAGCGCCGCGGCACGCTCCAGTGGCTGCCGAACTCCTCGTCGAATGACGCGGGGAAGAAGGGGCTGTGCCCGCCAGCGGGGTAGCTCGTCAGCTCGCCGAAGACGATGCGGTCGGGCAGCAGGTACAGGTCGACGCGCACGAAGTCGGTGCCGGCGCCGAGGCGCTCGGCGATCGCGATCATCTCGTCGAGACGGTCCGGGCGCGGATGCGGAGGGTCGGCCCATGCGGGGCCGCCGCTGAGCGGCAGGTGCTGCCAGTCGGGGTCGAAGAAGTCCTGCGTGCGCGTGCCGAAGCGTCCCGAGTCCATCTCGACGTACCGCACCCGGCCGTGGAAGACGAACAGCTTGCAGTCGTCGGGGATGCCGCCGTCGGCGCCCGCGAGCCGCTCCTCGACGAGGATGCGCGGACGGATGCGGCTGTACGCCCACTCCTCGTTCGGGCCGCGGCCGTACAGCCGCGAGCACCACCCGGCGGCGATGTCGCGCAGCACGCGACGGTCGGCCGCCTCAGGGCGCACGTGGGCGTAGACCCATCCCCACTCGGGCCTCGGCAGCACGGCGTCGGCGGGCGCGAGCGGCGACACGACGATCGCGGCGCCGCTGCCGTGCGTCGGCTTCACGACGAACGACGGCGGCACCTCGAGCGCGAGCAGGTCGCCAGGGTCGTCGAGCACCGCGTACGCCTCCGGCAGCAGGTGCCCGAGGCCCGCCTGAGCGACGTGGTCGCGCACCGCAGCCTTGTCGGCGAACGTCACGAGCAGCTCGCGGTGATCGCGCAGCATCTTGTAGCGCACCTTCTCGGTGAACCGCTGCGGACTGCGGGTGCGCAGCAGGCGCACCATCCGCACGAGGCGCGATCGACCCCGCCATCGCGCCCGCGGCAGCCCCGCCGTCGTCACCCCTGCACGCGGGCGCGGGCTGCGACGAACGCCGCGATCGCGCGATCGACGTCGTCGTCGGAGTGGGCTGCCGAGATCTGCACGCGGATGCGGGCCTCGCCGCGCGGCACGACGGGGAACGAGAACGCCGTGACGTAGACACCCTCGTCGAGCATCGCGTCGGCCATGTCGGATGCGAGCCGCGCGTCGTGGAACATGACGGCCGTGATGGGGTGCTCGCCTGGCAGCAGCTCGAAGCCCGCCTCCTCCATGCCCGCCTTGAAGCGCACGGTGGAGCGCTGCAGCCGCTCGCGCAGCTCGCCGGCACCCTCGACGAGGTCGAGCGCGGCGATCGAGCCCGCGACGACCGACGGTGCGAGGGCGTTGGAGAAGAGGTAGGGGCGCGAGCGCTGGCGCAGCAGCGCCACGATCTCGCCGCGCGCTGCGATGTAGCCGCCGGAGGCGCCGCCGAGCGCCTTGCCGAGCGTGCCCGAGATGATGTCGACGCGGTCCGAGACGCCAGCGAGCTCTGGCGTGCCGGCCCCCGTCGCACCCGTGAAGCCCACGGCGTGCGAGTCGTCGACCATGACCATGGCGTCGTAGCGCTCGGCGAGGTCGCAGATGGCCTCGAGCGGCGCGAGGTAGCCGTCCATCGAGAACACGCCGTCGGTGACGATCAGCCGGCGCCGGGCGCCCGAGGCCTCCTGCAGCCTCGCCTCGAGCTCGCCCATGTCGCGGTTCGCGTAGCGGAACCGCGCCGCCTTCGACAGCCGCACGCCGTCGATGATCGACGCGTGGTTGAGCGCGTCCGAGATCACGGCGTCCTCGGCGTTCAGCAGCGTCTCGAACAGGCCGCCGTTCGCGTCGAAGCACGAGGAGTACAGGATGGTGTCCTCCTGCCCGAGGAACGCCGACAGGCGCCGCTCGAGCTCGAGGTGCTGCTCCTGCGTGCCGCAGATGAAGCGCACCGACGCCATGCCGAAGCCCCACTCGTCGAGCGCGGTCTTCGCGGCGTCGACGATCTGCGGGTGGTCGGCGAGCCCGAGGTAGTTGTTCGAGCAGAGGTTCAGCACCGACGCGTCGCGCACCGTCACCCTCGCGCCCTGCGGCCCTGCGATGGCGCGCTCGCGCTTCGTGAGCCCCGCCTCGTCGATCTCGCGCAGCTCGCCGGCCAGCGCCTCCTTGATGGCGTACATCTCAGTCCTCCCTCGTCATGTCGAGCACGACCTTGCCCGCCGCGCCCGAGCGCGCGACCTCGAACGCCTCGCGCCAGTCGGCGAACGCGAAGCGGTGCGTGATGACGGGGGCCACGTCGAGCCCCGTCGCCTGCAGCGACGACATCGCGTACCAGGTCTCGTACATCTCGCGCCCGTAGATGCCCTGGATCGTCAGCATGTGGCTGACGACCTTCGCCCAGTCGATCTCGATCTGCTGCGACGGCAGGCCGAGCATCGCGATGCGGCCGCCGAAGTTCAGGTTCTCGATGATGGCGGGCAGCGCGCTCGGCGCCCCCGACATCTCGAGCGCGACGTCGAAGCCCTCGCGCATGCCGAACCGGCGCTGCGCATCCTCGATGCGCTCGGTGCGCACGTCGATCGCGTCGAACCCCATCGAGCGTGCGAGCTCGAGCCTGGCGGGCGCGATGTCGGTGACGAGGATGTGCCTCGCGCCGACGTGCCTGGCCACCGCGGCCGCCATGAGCCCGATGGGGCCGGCGCCGGTGACGAGCACGTCCTCGCCGACCACGGGGAACTTCAGCGCCGTGTGCACGGCGTTGCCGAGCGGGTCGGAGATGCCGAAGACGTCGAGCTCGGCGTCGGTGACCGTGTCGATCGTGCGGTCGTTGTGCACCCACACGTTCGAGGCGGGCACGACGACGCGCTCGGCGAAGACGCCGTCGCGCTGCACGCCGAGGTTCGACTGCCGGATGCAGAGGTGCTGCCTGCCTGCGCGGCAGTTGCGGCACTGCCCGCACACGACGTGGCCCTCTGCCGAGACGATCTGGCCGGCGTGCAGCTCGGCGACGCCCTCGCCGACCTCGACGATCTCGCCGACCACCTCGTGGCCGACGACCAGCCCCGGGCGCACGGCGCCCTGCGCCCACGCGTCCCATGCGTCGATGTGGAGGTCGGTGCCGCAGATGCCGGCGCGCAGCACGCGCACGGCGACATGGCCTGGTGGGGTGGCGGGCTCGGGCACGTCGGTCAGACGCAGTCCGGGCTCGCCCGTGGTGACGAGTGCACGCATGGGGTCTCCATCGACGGGTCGCATCGATCCTCGCACGCGTGGCGGAAGTGTGACGCGGTCGGGATGCGGCGCGAGCAGCGGCTCGAGTGGCATGCGCCCCCGAGCGCGCGCTCAGGGGCGCATCTCGACGGGCGATGCCGAGGACGGTCGCGCACGCGTCCCGCCGGTAGCCTGGAGCCGTGACGGATCTCTACGCGGCAGCAGGCGTCGACACGGCAGCGGGCGACCGTGCCGTCGAGCTCATGAAGGCAGCGGTGGCGCGCACGCACGGCCCGGGCGTCGTCGGCGGCGTCGGCGGCTTCGCCGGCCTCTTCGACCTCTCCGCGGCCGGGGAGTACCGGCGCCCGCTGCTCGCGTCGTCGACCGACGGCGTGGGCACGAAGGTCGCGCTCGCGCAGGCCATCGACAAGCACGACACGATCGGGCAGGACCTCGTCGGCATGGTCGTCGACGACATCGTGGTCGTGGGGGCGAAGCCGCTCGCGATGACCGACTACATCGCGTGCGGCCGCATCGAGCCCGCGCGCGTCGCCGACATCGTGCGCGGCATCGCGGCGGCGTGCGAGGCGACGGGCACGGCGCTCGTGGGCGGCGAGACGGCGGAGCACCCCGGTCTCCTCGGCCCCGACGACTACGACGTCGCAGGTGCCGCGGTCGGCATCGTCGAGGCGGATGCCCTGCTCGGCCCGGACCGGGTGCGCGCGGGCGACGCCGTCGTGGCGATGGCCTCGAGCGGCCTGCACTCCAACGGCTTCTCGCTCGTCCGCCGCATCCTCGCCGACCGCGGCATCGGGCTCGCCGATCGCGTCGACGAGCTCGGCGGCATCGCGGCGGAGGTGCTGCTCGAGCCCACGCGCCTCTACACGAGCCCGCTCGTGACGATGCTCGCCGACGGCCGCGCGATCCACGCGATCAGCCACGTCACCGGCGGCGGCATCGCGGCGAACCTCGCGCGCGTGCTGCCTGCGGGCCTCGCGGTCGAGCTGCAGCGCGGCTGGGCCGTGCCCGACGTGTTCGGTGCGCTCGCGTCGATCGGCGGACACGAGCTCGTCGCGACCGAGGGCACGTGGAACCTCGGCATCGGCATGATCGCGATCGTGGATGCCGCGGATGCCGCGGCGGTCGTCGCCGCCTCCGAGGCGGCCGGCATCCCGGCGTGGGTGGCGGGCGAGGTCGGCGTCGCCGCGTCGACGCTCGAGGCCGACGGCTGGGTGCAGGGCGCCAAGGGCGTCGACGGAGGCGCGGTGCGTCTCACGGGCACGCACGCCTGACGCTCGCGTCCACCCAACCTTCGAGAGACGTTCAAGCGACGTCCAGGTGACGTTCGGGCTCGCTGGAGCGCGGGGGAGCATCGTCGAGCGCATGACGACCACCACCGGCTTCGCGCAGCTCCCGCCCCGTCTCGGCGCTCCCGCGCCCTTCGTCCCAGCGCGCCACCTCGCCGCCCAGGAGCGTCTCGGTCGGCAGCCGCACGCGGCGCAGCCGCAGGCTCCCGTGCCGACGCGTCGCATCGACGCCCTCACGATCGTCCTCGCCGCAGGCGCGCTCGCGTCGCTCGGGTGCTCGATGCTCGGCGCGTTCGTGCTCGCCGTCGTCCTCTGACGCATCCAGCGAACACCCACAGCACACGCGTAGGATCGCCTGCGCCCAGGACCGCTCCTGCCCGCATCGAACGAAGGCGACACCCCATGACCTACACCCCTCCCGGCCAGGAGCCGCAGCAGCCGTCGTACTCGGCGCCGCAGCAGTCGGGCTACTCGACGCCCCAGTCGTCGTACTCGACGCCGCAGTACTCCGTGGGCCAGCCGTCGTACTCGGGCTACGCCGCGCCGAAGCCGAAGAGCGACAAGAAGACGTTCAGCCTGTGGGCGATGATCGCCGCGCTCTCCGGCATCATCCTGCCGATCGGCCTCAACAGCCTCGCGGCCATCGGTCTCGGCATCGCGGGCCTGGTGAAGGAGAACGCGAAGGGCATGTCGATCACCGGCCTCGCGCTCGGCGGCCTCCAGGTGCTCGTCACCCTGCCGATCTTCTGGTTCGGGGTCGTCCCGATCCTCGGCGCGTGGATCGCGTACGCGTCGTACGGGTACTGATCCCATCACGAGCACGCTCGAGGGCTCCGCGACGCGGGGCCCTCGACCGCATTCGAGGAGCAGCATGACGAACCCCTACGACACCCCGTACGGCCAGCCGCAGCAGCCAGTCGCGGGCCCCTACGGGCAGCAGCCCGCCGTCTTCGGGGCGCAGCAGTACGATCTCGGGCAGCAGCAGTACGCCGGCTACGCCATGTACGGCGCGCCGCCGCGGAGCCCGAGGACGACGCTCGGCCTGTGGTCGCTCATCCTCGGCGCCTCCGGACTCCTCTTCCCCATCGGCCTCAACGCGATCGCCGCGATCGTGCTCGGCATCATCGGCATCGTGAAGGAGCAGCGGCGCGGCATGTCGATCGCGGGGCTCGCGATCGGCGCGTTCGTGCTGTTCGTCTGGATGCCGATCGTCTGGTCGGTGCTGTTCGCGATGCTGTCGTTCGCGCCGCTGCTGCTCCTGCCGTTCCTGTACTGACGTCGCACGCGGCTCGGCGCGTACGGCGCCGCGCGCTCAGCAGTCGACGAAGGTGACGGCGAGACCGCCCATGGCGGTCTCCTTGTACTTGTCGCTCATGTCGGCGCCGGTGCGTCGCATGGTCTCGACGGCGGTGTCGAGGCTCACGAAGTGCGTGCCGTCGCCGTGCGCGGCCATGCGGGCGGCGTTGATGGCCTTCACCGATGCCATGGCGTTGCGTTCGATGCAGGGGATCTGCACGAGGCCCTTGATGGGGTCGCACGTGAGCCCGAGGTTGTGCTCGATGCCGATCTCGGCGGCGTTCTCGATCTGCTCGGGGGTCGCGCCGATGATGCTGCCGAAGCCTGCGGCGGCCATGGCGCATGCGGAGCCGACCTCGCCCTGGCAGCCGACCTCGGCGCCCGAGATCGACGCGTTCGACTTGATGATGATGCCGATCGCGCCGGCGACGAGCAGGAACTCCACGGGCCACGGCAGGCGACGCTCGGCGACGTCGACGAACCGGTCGGCGTAGTGCATGACGGCGGGGATGATGCCGGCGGCGCCGTTCGTCGGTGCGGTGACGACGCGGTTGCCTGCGGCGTTCTCCTCGTTGACGGCGAGCGCGAACAGGTTGACCCACTCCATGCCCTCGAGCAGGTCGCGGCGACCGTCGGGGTCGGACGAGCGGGTGAGCAGCTTGTCGTGCCAGTCCTTCGCGCGCCGCTTCACGTCGAGGCCGCCTGGCAGCACGCCGTCGGTGCGGATGCCCGCGTCGACGCACTCCTGCATGACGTCCCAGATGTGCTCGAGCGCCGCGATCGTCTCGGCCTCCGGCCGCCATGCGGTCTCGTTGGCGAGCATGACCTCGGCGATCGACATGCCCGTGTCGCGGCAGTGGGCGACGAGCTGGTCGCCGGTGGAGAACGGCAGCGGCAGCGCGCCGGCTGCTGAGTCGGGCTCCGGCACGGGGGCGAGCACGTCGCCCTCGTCGTGCCGCATGACGAAGCCGCCGCCGATCGAGTAGTAGCCGTGCGACTGCAGGGTCTCGCCCGCGTCGTCGTAGGCGGTGATGCGCAGCGCGTTCGGATGCTCGGGGCGCAGCGTGAGGGGCCGGAAGACGACGGCGGTCGCCTCGTCGAACGGCACGGCGTGCTCGCCGCTCAGCAGCAGCTCGCGACGGTCGCGGATGGCGGCGAGCGTGCCTGCGATCTCGTCGGTCGTCACGGTGTCGGGGGCGAGGCCCGACAGCCCGAGCATGACGGCCGTGTCGGTGCCGTGGCCGGAGCCGGTCGCGCCGAGCGAGCCGAACAGGTCGATGCGCAGTCGCGTCGTCGCATCGCGCACGCCTGCGGCGTCGAGCAGGCGCACGAAGTCCCACGCGGCCCGCATGGGGCCGACGGTGTGCGACGACGAGGGGCCGATGCCGACCTTGAACAGGTCGAGCACCGACAGCGACACGAAGACGGGTGCGGTCTCGGTCGCGTGCGTGCCGAGCGGGGCGGCCGCGGACGGGCGTCCGCCATCCGCGGGCGCGCCGTCGCGCTGCGTTCGGATGACGTCGGTCACGTCAGGCGCTGCGGCCCTCGTACTCGTCGTCCTGGTCGTCGTCCTGGGCGTAGTCCGCCCACTTGTCGACGTACTCGTCGCTCTCGTGCGGCGTGCCGATCTCTCGCTCGAGCGCGGAGTAGTTGACGTTCGGACTGTACGCCTTCAACTCGCGTGCGATCTTCGTGTGCTTGGCCTTCTGACGACCACGACCCATGCTGCACCCCCTGTGAGAACGCCCGACCACCCCGGGCAGGAAACGCGCGTGACCGCGCTGGCAAGCCGTCTGGCATAGTAGCACGGCGGCGTCTTCCGACTCGGTGCGCCGGAGGCGGATGGAGCGTGCATGCGGGAGCTGGCATCCGTCGCGGAAGCACGTGCGGACGCGATCGTCGCCGATGCCCTCGCGCTGTGCGCGGTCGAGTCGCCCTCGCGCGACGCGGCCGCCTCGCAGCGCAGCGCCGACGCGGTGCGCGACCTGCTCGTGGCGCGGCTCGGGGCCGAGGTCGAGCAGCAGACGGTCGACGGATACGTGCACGTGCGGGCCACGTGGGGCGAGCCTCGCGTGCTGCTCGTGTGCCACCACGACACCGTGTGGCCGCTCGGCACCCTCGCGCGCGTGCCGCTCGTCGACGGCGAGCACGTGTCCGGCCCCGGCACCGTCGACATGAAGGGCGGCATCGCCGTGGCCGTGCACGCGCTCGCGATGCTGCGCGAGGCGGGCGGCGACGCGGCGCTCGACGGCGTCGACGTGCTCGTGACGGGCGACGAGGAGGTCGGCTCGCCGACGTCGCGGCCGATCATCGAGGCGTCGACCGCTCGAGCGGCGCTCGTGCTCGAGGCCGGTGCGCACGGGGGCGAGGTGAAGACGGGCCGCAAGGGCGTGTCGATCTACCGGCTCGAGATCGTCGGCCGTGCCGCGCACGCCGGCGTCGAGCCCGAGCTGGGCGTCAATGCGGCCGTGGCGCTCGCGCACGCGGTGCTGGGTCTGGTGGGCCTCGGGGATGCCGCTGCGGGCACGAGCGTGACGCCGACGGTGCTGCAGGCTGGCACGACGACGAACACCGTGCCGGCGTCGGCGTGGATCGCCGTCGACGTGCGCGCGTGGACCCTCGCAGAGCAGCAGCGCGTCGACGACGCGATCCGCGCGCTCACGAGCCCGCTCGAGGGTGCCCGCATCGTCGTGCACGGCGGCATCAATCGCCCGCCGCTCGAGCGGGCGATGGCGGTCGACCTCTATACGCACGCGGCAGCGGTCGCGGCGGAGCTCGGCTTCGAGCCGCTGCAGGAGGCTGCGGTCGGCGGCGGCTCCGACGGCAACTTCACGGCGGGCGCGGGCATCCAGACCCTCGACGGCCTCGGCCCGTGGGGTGGTGGCGCGCACGCCGACCACGAGCATGCGGTGCGGGCGGCGTTCCCGCAGCGCGCCGCGCTCGTCGCCGGACTCGTGCGCCGCCTGCTCGCCCAGCGCTGAGCGGTGCTCGGCGCGGTTCAGGCGACGAGCAGGGCGCCGAGCCAGAGCCCCAGCGCCGCGAGCGCCACGCCGCCCGCCACCGTGACGGCGACGTTCGCGACCGCAGCGCGCATGCGTCGTCGGTCGGCGAGCTGCACGGTCTCGACCATCCACGTCGAGAACGTCGTGAGGCCTCCGCAGAACCCCGTGACGACCACGAGCAGCAGCAGCGGCTCGCCGTGCAGCGCGCTGGTCGCGAGACCGGCGACGAACGCGCCCGCGAGGTTGACGACCAGGATCGGCCACGGCAGCCGGTCGGGATGCCCCAGCCGCGCGAGCGCGAAGCGCACGACGGCGCCGACGCCGCCCGCGAGGGCGACGAGCACGATCCCGAGGCCGGTGATCATTCGTCGACCTCCGCGGGGGCCTCTGGCCGCCCACCCAGTCGCAGGCCGCCCCAAGCCGCAGCGACGCCGAGCACGATCGACGCCGCGAGGTACGCGAGCATCGCGGCATCCGGATCGGTCGCGACGGCGAGCGCGAGCGCGCTGAACGTCGTGAACCCGCCGAGCACGCCCGTGCCGAGCCCAGCGCGCAGCCAGGCGGGCGCGACGGGCCACACGCGGGCGACGAGCAGGCCGAGCGCGAACGCGCCGACGACGTTGATGCCGAGGGTCTGCCAGGGATGCGCCGCGAGCAGCGCGAGGTCGATCGACGCGCGTGCGAGGGTGCCGAGGGCTCCGCCGACGAGCACCGCGATCCATGGCAGCGCGCGCCGCACGCCCGTGCCCTCAGCCACGGTGCCTCGCGTGGTGCTGCCGTCGCACCGGACGTCTCGCGGTGCCGCGCCTCGCGTCGCCGGGAAACGGCCGGGCGGCACGCTCCTCCAGCAGTCGCGCGGACTGCAGGCGCCACGGCACGAGCGCCACGACGACGCCGTGCGTGAGGGTGAGCCGCTGCCGCACGCGCCGCGACTTGTGATTGTGCAGGATCTGCTCCCACCAATGGCCGACGACGTACTTCGGCGTGTACACCGTCACGACCTCCGGGCCGTGCTCGGCCCTGCGAGCCTCGAGGTGATCGATGACCGGCTGCGCCACGTCGCGGTAGGGGCTCGGCAGGATGCGCAGCGGCACGCGGATGCCCTGCCGGCTCCAGGCGCGCTTCAGGCGCTTCGCCGCCTCGGGATCGATCGCCGAGTGGACGGCCTCGAGCGAGTCGTGCTTCGCGGCGATGGCGTAGTCGAGCGCCTTGAGCACGGGCTTCGTCAGCTCGCCGACGAGCACGACCGCGTGGTCGCCCTTCGCCCCGAACACCGTGTCCTCGTCGGGCTCGATCTCGCGACGAACGCGCGCGTAGTAGCGCTGGATGCCCCACATCACGAACCACAGCACGGGCCCGACGAGGAAGACGATGTACGCGCCGTGGGTGAACTTCGTGATCGTCACGACGACGAGCACGACGCTCGTGGCGATGGCGGCCACGACGTTGACCGTGAACGCGAGCGGCTGGAACTCGCGGCTGCGTCGCGGGTCGCGGCGCAGCCGCAGCCAGTGCACGACCATGCCGGTCTGCCCGAACGAGAACGACACGAACACCCCGATGATGTACATCTGGATGAGCTGGTTCAGGTTCGCCTGCGTCAGCACGATGAGCAGGACGGCGCCGAGCGCCAGCAGGATGACGCCGTTCGAGTACACGAGACGGTCGCCGCGCGTGCGCAGCGCCTTCGGGGCGTAGCCGTGGTCGGCAAGCACGCTGCCGAGCAGCGGGAACCCGTTGAAGGCCGTGTTGGCGGCGAGCAGCAGCACGAGCGCCGTCGCAGCGAGCAGCACGAAGAACAGCGGCGAGCCATCGCCGAACACCGCAGCGCCCAGCTGGCCGATCACCGACTGCTGCGGCGCCGTCGCGCAGTCGGCGAACCCGACGAGGTCGCAGGGATCCTCCGCGTAGTGCACCTGCGACACGAGGCCGAGGAACGTGATGCCGGCGAAGAGCGCCATCGACACGACGCCGAGCAGGATGAGCGTGATGCGCGCATTGCGCACCTTCGGTCGTCGGAAGGCGGGCACGCCGTTCGAGATCGCCTCGATGCCGGTGAGCGCCGAGCAGCCGGAGGCGAAGGCGCGCAGCAGCAGCAGCATGAGCGCCGCCTGCGACAGCGCATCGGTCTCGACCGTGTACTGCGCCGACGTCGAGACGGGAGCGTCGCCCGTGAGGGTCTGCACGACGCCCGCCACGATGAGCACGACGACGGAGGCGATGAAGAGGTACGTGGGCAGGGCGAATGCGCGACCCGACTCGCGGATGCCGCGCAGGTTGACGGCGGCGAGCGCGACGATGCAGCCGATGGCGATCTCGACCCGCAGCGGCGCGAGCTGGGGGAACGCGGAGATGATGTTGTCGACGCCCGAGGCGACCGACACGGCGACGGTGAGCACGTAGTCGATGAGCAGCGCGCTCGCGACGACGAGGCCCGCGCGCGGGCCGAGGTTGCGATGCGCGACCTCGTAGTCGCCGCCGCCGGACGGGTACGCCTTGACCGTCTGCAGGTTGCCTGCGACGACGACCGCGATGAGCAGCATGACGCCCATCGCGACGAACGGCGCGTTCGCGAGCACCGCGAGACCGCCGATGGTGAGGATGAGGAACATCTCCTGCGGTCCGTACGCGACCGACGACAGCGCGTCGGAGGCGAAGATCGGCAGCGCGACCTTCTTCGGCAGCAGCTCTCCCTCGAGCTGCTCGGTCGGCAGGGGCCTGCCGATGATCCAGCGCTTCGCCGAGCGCTCGTCCGATGTCACGAGCCGTGAGCGTACTCCTGCGCAGCCTCCGCCGGTGCCCCCTGTCGTCGCCGAGCCGGGCGGGGTTCGCGCCGCAGACGGCGCCGAGCTCGTCGCGACCCGTGCGGTACCCTCGGGTGCGCCATTGCCTGGCGTCTGCAGGACCGATCGAGGAGCGCGCTTGTCCAGGAAGACGATCAGCGTCGTCATTCCGAGCTACAACGAGGAACGTAGCGTCGAGGAGATGGTCGACCGTCTCAAGGCCGTCTTCCGAGACGAGCTGCCGTCGTACGACTACGAGATCATCTTCGTCGACGACTTCTCGACCGACAGCACGCGTGCGACGGTCCGCCGTCTCGCGAAGCAGGATCCGCGGGTGAAGGGCGTCTTCAACGCACGCAACTTCGGGTTCCACCGCAACATCTTCTCGTCGCTCACGTACGGCAGCGGCGACGCCACCTTCATGCTGTTCGGCGACCTCCAGGATCCGCCGGAGAACATCCCCGAGTTCGTGCGTCGGTGGGAGGAGGGCGACAAGGTCGTCGTCGGCCAGCGCCGCTCGAGCGACGAGGGATGGTTCATGACCATCCTCCGCCGGGTCTACTACACGACGATCCGCCACCTCTCGGACACGACGCAGATCGCCCGCTTCACCGGCTACGGGCTCTACGACCGCGAGTTCGTCGAGATCCTCAAGCGCATCGACGACGTGCAGCCGTTCTTCAAGGCCGTCGTCGCCGAGTACGGCCTCGACATCGCGATCGTGCAGTACGACCAGGCGAAGAGCGCCCGCGGCAAGTCGAACTTCAACTTCCTGAAGAACTACGACTTCGCCATGCAGGGCCTCACGTCGTCGACGAAGCTCATGATGCGCTTCGCGACCTTCCTCGCGGGGGTCGTCGGCATCGTCTGCTTCGGCTTCGCGGCGTTCGTGCTCGTCAACAAGCTCCTCGACTGGGAGCGGTACTCCGCAGGGGAGGCGTCGGTGACCGTCGGCATCTTCCTGCTGGGTGCCGTGCAGCTGTTCTTCATCGGCGTGCTCGGCGAGTACATCCTCAGCATCAACTCCCGCGTGACCACGAAGCCGCGCGTCGTCGTCGGCGAATGGGTCAACCTCGCGCCAGCCGGGTCCGGCACGTCGACGCCGCCCTCGCCTCGCGAGGTCGCCGCGCCCGAGGGGGATGCCGCCGAGGGCGCGCCTCGTCGGCGCGACGAGACGACAGGATGACCTCCGCAGACGGCGACGCACGTCCCCACGCCCGCAGCGACCGCGCGCAGCGCATGCGACGGCTCGCCGTGCAGTTCGCGAAGTTCCTCGTCGTCGGCGGCATCTCCTTCTCGGTCGACTACGGGCTGTTCCTCCTGCTGCACACGGCGCTGGGGGTGCCGTACGTGGCCGCGAGCACGATCTCGTTCTCGATCTCCCTCGTGCTCAACTACGTGCTGACGCTCAAGTACGTCTTCGTGCCGCAGCCTGGCCGGTCGATCGTGAAGGAGTTCTCGATCTACGTCGGGCTCAACATCGTCGCGCTCGGACTCAACCAGCTCATCCTGCTCCTCTCCGTCGAGGTGCTCGGGACGTGGCCCGAGATCGGCAAGCTCATCGCGACCGCGGTCGTGCTGGTCTACAACTTCATCGCCAGGAAGATGCTCATCGAGCGTCCGATGCGGCGCCCCGCGAGCGACGCGGACAGGATCGACGAGACGAGGCAGCAGGCATGACGAACGACGACGCGCAGCGCGGCCAGCGCGACGATGCCCCCGCGGTCTCGCCCGCCGAGCCGACCGTCACGACCGACGCGGACGCGGCGGCCACCGCTGACGCCACCGCCGTCGCGACCGCGCCGCGCCGTCGCATCGGCGATCGCGTCGACGGCGCGCTCGATCGTGCCCAGGGCCGTGTCGGCACGGCGATGGCCCGAGGTGGCGACGCCGTGCTCGCGAGCCCCGTCGGTCGCTGGTGGAAGCGCGTCGAGCGCCCGGGCGTCGCCGACTGGGCGTTCCTCGGTGCCGTGTCGGTGCTCGCGTTCGTCACGTTCCTCTACGGCGACGTGCGCGTGACGTACGAGCACACCTTCAACTTCCTCGACGCCGTCGCCACCGGCCGGGTGCAGGACTTCTACCAGATCGCCATCGACAACGGCACGTTCGGGCACCCCGCCGTGTACGACATCCCCGTCTACCTGGTGTTCGCGGTGTGGAACCTGCCGACGTGGATCATCCACCAGGTCGTCGAGTTCGACTACCTGTCGTCGATGCCCGCCCAGCTGTGGGCGAAGGCGATGATGGTGTTCTTCCTCGTGCTCGCCGCGAAGCTCATCGTCGACATCGCGCGCACCGCGGGCATGAGCATCGCCCGCTCGCGATGGGTCGGGTTCACGTTCGCGTCGTCGATGGCCGTCATCGTGCCCGTGCTCGTGATCGTGCAGTACGACATCGTGTCGGTCGCGGTGATGCTGCTCGGCATCCGCGCGTACCTGCAGGGCCGCACGCGCTCGTTCCTGCTGTGGTTCCTCGCCGCGAACACGCTCAAGCTCTTCTCCGTCTTCGTCTTCATCCCGCTCATCCTGCTGCGGGAGAAGCGGCTGCTGCATGCGGGCGCGCAGCTCGTCTTCGGCATGCTCGGCCTGCTCGTCTGCCGGCTGCTCTACCGGGGCGACGTCGCATACGAGATCTCGACCGGTGGGTTCACCGAGCTCATGCTGCAGCGACTCACGGTCGCTGGCGTGCCGTGGCACTCGGGCTTCACCGTGCCGCTCTTCGTCGTCACGATGGTCGGCCTCGCGATCTTCGCCTACGTGCGTCGAGCGGACACCCCGCGCGAGCTGCTCGCGTTCGCGACGTACATGCCGCTCGTGGCCTTCCTCGCGTTCTCGGTGCTCGTGCCGCTGAACCCGTACTGGATCGTGCTCATGGCACCGTTCGCGGTGCTCGTCATCTTCCTGAACCCGCGCTTCCTCACGCTGAACCTGCTGCTCGAGACGAGCATCGCGACCGCCCTCGTGCTCATCTACTCGATGGTCGGGTTCTCGATGTACACGCGCGACATGTTCGATCAGCTGCTGCTGGGGCGGATCGTCCCCGGTGCGCAGGAGCAGCGCTTCCGCACCGTGCAGGACCTGCTGGTGGCCGCAGGGGTCGACGAGTACCTGCCGTTCCTCATCGGCTTCCTGCTCGCGTGCGCCGTCGCCGTGCTCGTGCTCAACTACCCGCGTCGCTCGTTCCTCGAGGCGATGCCGAACCGCGAGGTCGTGCCTCGAAGCGTCATGTGGCTCCGCCTCGTCGCCGTGCTCGCGTTCTTCGCCCTGCAGTTCGCGATGTACCTGCTGCCGGCGCGTCCGCCGCTGTACTCGTCGGTCACCGACACGCCCATCACGGGCGCGACCGACATCATGCTGCCGGGGTCGTCGGTCGAGCAGGAGATCGAGGTCGACGTCGACGCGCAGGTCGAGGAGCTGCAGATCGGCTTCTCGACGGATGCGCAGTGGATCAACACGGCAGCGGTCGCGATGACGGTCACCGACGCCTCGGGCACGGAGCTGTACTCGGGCACCGCGCCGGTCAACGCCCTCGGCGTCGGCCTCACCGCCTTCGAGACGCCCGGCCTGACCCTCGCCGCGGGCGAGACGTACACGGTGCGGCTCACGACGCAGGAGAGCGACAGCGCGGGCCGGGTGTTCGTGCTGCTGAACCCCGCCGTCGACCGCCAGCCCACGCGTGAGGATGGCACCGTCGTCTCGGGCGACCTCATGCTGCAGGTCGTGGGCTCGGCCCAGTAGCGGATCGCGCGCCGGGCGGGCGCGACGTCGCGCGCGGGGTTCGGCGCCGCGGGAGACGCTGGCGAGCCATTCGCCGCGCGTCGCTCCCGGTGCGCGCTCTGTGACGTCCCGCGACGACGCGACGTGCCATGACGCGCCGCCCTCCGTAGCGTCGGACGCGTCGAGAGGAGGGCGCCCATGGCTGCGACCGGGCTCGGCGACCGCCTCGCGGGGCTGTCGCTCGGACGTTCCACGCCCGCGAGCGTGCACGTGCGCGGCCTCGATCGCGCCTTCGACGGTCGCCTCGTGCTCGACGGCGTCGACCTCGAGGTCGCCCCCGGCGAGATCGTCGCGATCCTCGGCGCCTCGGGCTCGGGCAAGTCGACGCTGCTGCGCATCGCAGGCGGGCTCGACGTCGCCACCGCCGGTGACGTCACGATCGACGGCCGCGTCGTGCGCGGCATCGACGACCGCGTCGCGATCGGCTTCCAGGAGCCGAGGCTGCTGCCGTGGCGCACGGTCGCAGGCAACGTCGCCTTCGGCCTGCCAGCCGGCATCGACCGCGCGGCTGGCCGCGAGCGGGTCGCGGCGCTGCTCGAGCTCGTCGGCCTCGCCGAGTTCGCCGGTCATCGGCCGCGTGCGATCTCCGGAGGCATGGCGCAGCGCACCTCGCTCGCTCGAGCTCTCGCCCGCGACCCTGGCGTGCTGCTGCTCGACGAGCCGTTCGGCGCGCTCGACGCCCTCACCCGCATGCGCATGCAGGACCTGCTGCTCGGCGTGCTCGACACCGCGCCCACGACGGTGCTGCTCGTCACGCACGACGTCGAGGAGGCGTTGCAGCTCGCCGACCGCGTCGTGCTGCTCGGGGCCGACCCCGACCGCACCGGCGCGCGCATCCAGCAGGTCGTCGCCGTGCCGGGCGAGCGTCCGCGCGACCGCGGCTCGGCCGAGCTGGCAGCGCTGCGCGCCGACCTGCTCGCAGGCCTCGGCATCGACC
>NZ_CEEDMM010000022.1:0-46395 GCF_979255995.1 Agrococcus sp. AC640b | reverse complement strand
GGGTCGCCGACCGCCTCCCCGTCGCCGTCGACCCCGTCGCCATCGACCCCCGCGCCACCCGTGGGACGTGCGGATGCCGGCATCGGCGCCCAGCAGACGGCGACGACCGACGCGCCCGTCGCGGTGCGCGTGCCCGACGTTGGCCTCGACCTCGCCGTCGTGCCGGTCGGCGTCCGCGACGACGGGCAGATGGACGTGCCGCTGCTCGTGAGCGAGGTCGGCTGGTACCGGTTCGGGCCCGAGCCGGGCTCCGACGCCGGGTCGGCGGTGCTCTCGGCGCACGTCGACTCCGAGATCGGGCCGGCACCCATGGCCGCGCTCTTCGACGCGCAGCCCGGTGCGCTCGTGGAGGTGACGACCGCGAGCGGCGCCGTGCTGACGTACCGCGTCGAGACCGTGGAGCAGCTCGGCAAGGAGCGGCTGCCGCTCGACGCGCTCTTCGCCCGCGACGGGCCTGCCGTGCTGCGGCTCGTGACCTGCGCGGGCGCATGGGATCCGATCGTCGGTGCGTACGAGGACAATCTCGTCGTGACCGCGGTACCCGTCGACTCGTGAGGGGCGGCACGTGGGATACGGTGACGCCGTGACGGCGAGGTCGGTGAGCGACGACGACATCGCCCACGCGTTCGCGACCGCGTCGAGCGACGTGGGTCTGCGGCTCGCCTACGAGCGATGGGGTGGCCTCGTGCTCGCCCTCGCCCTGCGCGTCATGCCGCGACCGGATGCCGAGGACGTCGTGCAGCAGACCTTCGTCTCCGCGTGGCGCTCGCGCCAGCGGTACGACCCGGACGCCGGCCCGCTCGGCGCCTGGATCGTCGCGATCGCCAGGCGGCGCATCGTCGACCACTTCCGCAGCGCAGCCGTCAGCCGCGAGCACGCCGTCGATCCGACGATCGCGCTCGACCGTGCCGATGCCGCCCAGCCCGACGATCTGCCCGACCTCGTCGCGGGCAGCATGCTGGTCGAGGAGACCCTCGCGGGCATCGACGAGCCGCAGCGCACCATCGTGCGACTCGCCGTGCTCGAGGACCTCTCGGCATCCGCGATCGCCGACCGCCTCGAACTCCCTGTGGGAACCGTGAAGAGCCACCTGTCGCGCACGCTGCGCCGACTCCGAGACCGATGGGAGGGAACCCATGCCGCACATCCCGCATGACGACCTCGCATGGCGCGCGGCCTCGCGCGTCGAGGGCGTCGGTCCCATCGACGAGCACCTGCGCACGTGCGTGCAGTGCAGCGACGAGCTCGCTGCGCTGCAGCGCACCGTCGCGAGCCTGCGCGTCGACGCCGTCGAGCCCGAGCCGCTGCCTGAGGGCCTCTGGTCGCGCATCGCGGCAGAGGTGGCAGAGCCCGACGCCGGCGAGTCCGACGAGCGCGAGCGGGCGGTCGCGAGCGGCGAGCCCGTCACCGGTGCGGCGCCCGCTCCGGCGGCGGCGGCCGTCCGCTCACCGCGGCGCGCACGCCGGCGCCGGTTCTCGGGGCGAGCGCTCGTGGCCGCATGCGTCGCGACGGCGCTCGTCGTCGTCGGCGGCGTCGCGGTGGGTGCGTGGATCGCGCAGCGTCCCGCCGACGACGCCGTGCTCGCCGACATCCCCCTCGAGCCGCTCACCGGCGGGCTCGACGTGGCGACGGCGCAGGTGGTCGAGCGCGACGGTCACCGCCTGCTCGTCATCGAGACCGACGGGCTGCCGCCCGCCGACGGCGGCTACCTCGACGTGTGGCTCATCGATGAGGACGTCGTCGGCATGGTCAACGTCGGCATCCTCGACGGCACCTCCGGCGAGTACGTGCTGCCCGACGACCTCGACCTGGGCAGGTACCCGATCGTCGACGTGTCGGTCGAGCCGCTCGACGGCGATCCGACGCACAGCGGCGACAGCGTCTGGCGCGGCTCGCTCTCCTGAGGCGCGTCGCGAGCGCCTGCTGCGATCGCGGCGGCCCGGTGAGCGCGAGGGGGGCCGCTGACCGCCGAACCGGCACGTGAGGTGCACCATGCGTGCACATGGCACTCGACGCCGCGCTCACGTGCCGATTCGGCGAGCGAGCTGCCCGCCTGGCTACCGCAACGGCACCCGCAGCCGCGCGCCCGGCGCGTCGAGCGGCGAGCCGTCGAGCACCGTGAGCCCCGACGCGTCGATCGCGACCGTCGCGAGCGTCTGCCACGCCCTGCCGAGCGGCTGGTCGGGCCTGGCGACGCAGCAGATGTCGCCGATCTCCTCGCCGGGTGCCGTGCGCAGCATCGGCAGCAGGTCGTCCGCCCGCGTCACCGGCGCGGGCCGCGCGGCGATGCGGCGGCGCAGCAGGGTGAGCCGATCCGGGGAGTCGGGGTCGCCTCGGAACGTGCGCGACGCCGCGGCGAGCCGCTGGGAGAGGAAGTGGTTCGATCGCGGCAGCCAGTCGTGGCCGTGCGCATCCGGCTCGGGCTCCACGACCTCGCTGCCCGCCGGGCTCAGCTCGATCGCCGTCGCCGTGCGACCACCGTGGGCGGAGGGCCCGACGAGCGTGACGACGCTCGACGACGACACCGCAGCCGACCTCGCGATCGCGAGCGCGGCATCCACCGTCTCCGCCTCGGCGAGCATGCGGTGCAGCACGGAGTGGATGGGCACGCCACCTGGGCGGTCGTCGACGTGCGACAGGATCGCCAGCAGCACGCCCACGCCCGCGTCGTTCATGCCGACCTTCGCGCAGATGCCGTGCTCGGTGACGCCTGCGAATTCGATGGGAGTGCCGCGCACCTGCTGCACATGCCAGGCGTCTGCGAGCTCGCGGTGCCAGTCCCACACCTGCGCCGCCATCGCGGGGCGCACCGTCGCGAGGATCGTGCACTCGCGCCCCGGCTGCACGGCGCCCGGCCCGCCGCGAGCGACGAGCAGCTCGGTGCGTGCCGCGAGCGCCGCGGCGACCCACGGCTCGAGGCCCGCGCCCGCTGCGACGCCCAGCACCTCGTCTCGGCCGTCCGGCCACCAGTCGCCGAGCGCGTCGAGCGATGCGAGGGCGTGGGTGCGCACCTCCGACTCCGACCACCCTGCGATGGCGAACAGCTCGAGGTAGACGGGCCAGTGCGCGCGCACGACGTCGCCGACCTGGCGCCCGCGGTCGATGCCGCGGTCGCGGGGCGTCGCGCCCACGATCTCGAGCACGCGCATCAGCGATGTCTCCGCCCGGTGGGCTCGCTTCGAGGCTCGCTGCGCGGGTCGTGAGGGGGCCGCGAGCGCAGCGAGCTGCCGTCTCGAAGGGCGCACCGCAACGAGCGGTGCTGTGGCGGGCGCCCGACGGTCATTCGAACCGGCGCACCGAGTCGGCGTCGAGGCCGCTCGGCGGGCCCGCGAACCAGTCGATCGCTCCCGCATCGACGTCGAGCGACGCGGTCAGCAGCGTCTCCCAGCGCTCGGCGAGGTCGGCGGCGGGGCGCACCCGCACGCACACGGGCGCATCCGCACCCGCGGCGCCGCACATGGCCGCCGCGAGCGTCACGGCATCCGGCGCCGCCATGACGCCATCGCGCTGCGCGAGCGCGTGCTCGAGGCGCGGCCCCGTCGTCGACGTGTCGCTCGTCGCCTCCCCCTCGGCGAGGCCCGGGTCGAGGAAGTGGTTCGTGTGCGCGAGGTACCCGTCCGTCGGCTCCACGACGGCGACGCGCGCAGGCGCGAGCTCGATGCACGCCGCTCGCGCAGGCCCGGCGTCCGATGCGGCCTCGACGACCGTCAGCACCGTCGACGCGCCCACGACCGCGTCGCGCGCCAGCGCGATCGCCTCGTCGAGCGTCGACGCCTCCTCGAGGATGCGCCTCGCGACGACGTGCACGGGCACTCCTCCGGCCGAGCGGTCGGTGACGTGATGGAGGATGTTGAAGTGCACGCCGAGGCCCCGGCCGGCGGCGGTGCGGGCGACGCCGATCTTGCCGACCATGCCGGTCTCGCTGAACGTGCGCACGACGCGGCCATCGAGGGGGATCTCGAGCAGCACGCCCGTGGGGGCGAGCTCGCCGTGCCAGTCCCACGTCTGCATCGTCATGGGCCGGCGATCGTCGTGCAGGGCGACGATCGTCGAGCACTCGAGGGCGTCGACGGGTGCGTGCGCGAGGATCTCGGTGCGCGCCGTGAGCAGCATGAGGTCGGCGAGGGGCACGTCGGCACCGACCGCGACGCCGTCGAGCTCGGCGGCGATCGCGGGAGCCCATGCGCGCACGGCGTCGATCGAGGCGTCGGCGACCGACGTCGCGACGCCGTCGGGCACGCCCATGACGGCGTACGCCTGCCGGTAGAGGGCGATGGTCTCGCGGATGGGGCCCGCGAGCGCCGACCCGTAGGAGACGCCGCGCGACACGGCATCGGTGGCGGGCAGCCGCAGCTCGGCGACCTTCATCGAGGATCCTCTCCGTCGACGCGCGTCGACAGCGGTGGCAGGTGGCCTCGGCGCTCGTGCTCGGAGGGCAGCGCATCCATGAGCGCGGCGAGGTCGGCGTGGGGGCAGCCGGCGATGGCGCCGGCGCCGTCGAACGACCCGCGCCCTGCGAACTCGTCGCGCACGCGACCGCGGATGTCGGCCGGCTTGTCCTGGCTGAGCTTGAACACGGCCTGCTCCCCTGTGACCTCGATGGCGAAGGCGGTGACGCCCGTGATGATGTCGCGGAACGTCTCGAGCGAGCCTGCCATGTCCCACGGCGGACCACCGGCGCGAGCGCGTGCGCCCTCGAGCTGCGCGACGGTCTGCACGACGACGTCGAGCGCCTCGTCGTCGTCCATGAGCCGGACGGTGCCGGTGAGGTGCACGGCGGCGTAGTCGACGGTCGGCACGGCGCCGTCGGTGCCGTACAGCGACGGCGAGACGTAGCCGTGGGTGGAGGTGTGGATGAGCAGCACCTCCGGGTGCCTGCGCATCGCCCTCCAGTGCCGGTTGGCGCGGCCCATGTGCGACCACAGCGTCTGCCCCACGAGCGTGTCGAGCTCGGCGGCGTCGAGCGTCGGCGGCAGCACGACGGGCACGTGCGTGGCGATGGGGGCACCCGTCTGCGACGTCACCGCGAGCGCGAAGGGCGTCGCGGCGACGAGGTCGACGAGCGCCCTGCCGTTCGGCGGGTGGTAGCCGGGGAAGGTGTGCACGTCAGCGCACGCTCTCGATCACGGCATCCCACATGACCTCCGACGCGATGGCGCCGAACGATGCGACGGACGGCCCGAGGCCCTGGCGCGCGTCGTAGGCGGGCAGGTCGACCTCGTCGGTCGTGAGCAGGAAGAGCGTGTCGCCGTCGAGCGCCGTGTGGAACGGCTGGATGCCGCGGTGCATCGACGAGTGGATCTGCGTGGCGAGCTGGCGCAGGTCGATCTCCTCGAGGCGCGCGTTCGTGACGACGACCGACAGGGTGGTGTTGCCGCGCTGCGGGCCGCCGGATGCCGGCCCCTCGGCGGAGACGAACGCCGCCTGGCCGTCGATGGAGGGGTGCCTGCGCGTGCCGTCGTCCTGCACGTTGCCGCGCAGCACCGTGCCGTCGCGGTCGACGACGGCGCCGACGGCGTTCACGACCGTGAGGGCGAGGATCTTGAGCTCGCCGACCTGGCGGAACGCGGCGCCCTGCCCCGCCCACTCGGTGGCGGTGGGCCGCATCTTGCCGCATGAGCCTCCGACGCCCGCGCCGACGCGGCCGACCTCCACGACGCCCTCGCGCGCGTTCGCGAACGCGGCACGGCCGAGGGCGTTGTCGGGCGTGATGGCGTTGTCGCGCACGGCGAAGTCGTAGATGACGGCGCCGGAGACCACGGCGAGGTCGCCGAAGCCGGTGCGGCGGCCGCCACGCTCGAGCAGCGCATCCGTCACGCCCGTCGCCGCTGCGATGCCGTGCACGGAGCCGCCTGCGAGGCAGATGGCGTGGTTGAAGGGGTAGCGGCCTGCGATGCCGACGGCGCCGCCGCGGTCGTCGATCGCGGTGCGCGCGCCGCCCTCGACCTCGATGACCGTGACGCCCGTGGGGCCCTCGTCGTACTGCGCGGTGCCGATGCGCACGCGCGGGAAGTCGAACGGCACCGCTGCGCGTCCGGCTCCCGGCACGGGCGTGAGCGCGACGTCGTCGTTCGTCGTGAGGCCTGCGAACGACGACCGCGGCGTGCGGCGCGGCTCGGCATCCCACTCGGGCTGCGCCGCGAAGGTGGTGCCGGTCGTGGACGTGGTGGTCATCGCTCCTCCAGGAGTGCTCGGGAGTACGGGTGCGTCGGTCCTTCGACGAACGTCGCGGTGTCGGCGGCCTCCACGACCTCGCCTGCGCGCATCACGACGATGCGGTCGGCGAGGTAGCGGACGACGGCCATGTCGTGGGAGATGAAGAGCGCGCCGAAGCCGTGCTCGGCCTGCAGGCGCTGGATGAGCTGCAGCGTCTGCGCCTGCACCGACACGTCGAGGGCGCTGACGGCCTCGTCGAAGACGATGAAGCGCGGGCTCGTGATGAGCGCCCGGGCGATCGCGACGCGCTGCCGCTGCCCGCCCGAGAGCTCGTGCGGATGCCGAGTGGCGAGGTCGGGTGCGAGGGAGACCTGCTCGAGCATGCCCGCGACCCGCTCGCGCACGATCGCACGGTCGCGCGTGCGCACCTGCAGCGGCTCGGCGATCGACGCCGCGACGCTCATGCGGGGATTCAGCGCCCACATCGGATGCTGCAGCACCGCCTGCATGTCGCCGGCGACGCGGCGGCGACGCAGCGGCTGCCCGTCGAACAGCACGGTGCCCGAGGTGGGCGCGCGCAGGCCGAGGGCGACGGACGCCGCCGTCGACTTGCCGGAGCCCGACTCGCCGACGAGGCCGACGGTCTGCCCCTCCTCGACCGCGATCGACACGTCGCGCATGGCGTGCACGGCGCGGGCGCCCGTGCCGAAGCGCACGCTGACGCGGTCGAGCTCGACGAGGCTCATGCGCGGGCCTCCTCGTCTGCAGACGGGACCGCCGGCCGCGCAGGGGCCGCGGACCCCGCCGCATCCTCACCCTGCGCCGCGAGCAGCTCGGTGTACGTGCGCACGGGCACGTCGCGCCGCAGCCGCGAGGGCATCGCGGCGATGAGCGAGCGCGTGTAGGGGTGCTCGGGATGCTGCAGCACCACGTCAGGCGGTCCGACCTCGACGACCTTCCCGCGGTACATGACGGCGACGCGCCGACACCAGCGCGCGACGGCCTCGAGGTCGTGGCTCAGCCAGATCACCGTCGCCCCTGTCTGCTCGGCGGCCTCGAAGATGAGCCGCAGCACCTCGCGGCGCACGTTGGCGTCGAGCGCGGCGGTCGGCTCGTCGGCGACGAGGATGCGCGGCCGCCTCGCCATGGCGATCGCGATCGCCACGCGTTGCGCCATGCCGCCGGAGAGCTCGTGCGGGTAGCGGCGCAGCACGTCGACCGGGTCGGCGATGCGCACCTCCTCGAGCATCGCAGCGAGCGCGGCGCGCGATGCGTCGCCACCGAGGGCTCGCACGACGAGCGCGAGCTGCCGGCCGACGCGCTGCGTGGGGTCGAGCGTCGCGATGGGGTCCTGCGGGATGAAGCCGAGCGCGTCGCGGCGCAGCGCTCGCAGCCCCGGCCGGTCGAGCGCGGCGACGTCGACGCCGTCGACGCGCACCGTGCCGCTGGCGAAGCGTCCGTTCGCGGGCAGCAGCGCACCGATCGCGGAGCCGAGCGTCGACTTGCCGGAGCCCGACTCGCCGACGATCGCGAGCGCCTCGCCCGCCTCCGCCGACAGCGTCGCGCCGTCGAGGGCGCGCACGACGCCGCGCGACGTCTGGAACTCGACGACGAGGTCGTCGATCTCGATGAGGGTCATGTGAGGTCCACCGTCTGACGAGGCTCGAGGCGGTCGCGCAGGCTGTCGCCCACGAGCGTCACCGACAGGATCGCGAGCACCATGGCGCCGCCGGAGGCGACGAGGATCCACGGGGCGGTGAGCAGGTACAGGTTGCCCTCGCTCGCGAGCAGCCCCAGCGACGACGCCGGCAGCTGCACGCCGTAGCCGAGGAACGACAGGCCGCCCTCGACGAGGATCGCGACCGACAGCGCGTACGTCGCCTGGATGACGACGGTGCCCGACACGTTCGCGAGCAGGTGCCGCACCATGATGACCGGGGCGGGCACGCCCGAGATGCGGGCGGAGATCACGAAGTCGCGGCGCACGACCTGCGATGCCGCCGCTGCGACCATGCGCGTCATGAGCGGCACGGTGATGAGCACGATCGCCGCGAGCGAGGCCGAGATGCCCGCCCCGAACGCCGCCGCGACCAGCAGTGCGAGCAGGATCGACGGGAAGGCGTAGAGCACGTCGCCGATGCGCATGACGACCTCGCGCACCCAGCCGCCGAGGTAGGCGGCGAGGATGCCGAGCGCCGTCGCGATGACGGCGGTGCATGCCACGGCGACCGCCGAGAGCAGGAAGGTCGTGCCGATGCCCTCGAGCAGCCGCGCGAGCAGGCTGCGTCCGAGCGAGTCGGTGCCGAGCGGATGCGCGAGGCTCGGAGGCTCGAAGCGGCCGCCGACGGTCGTCGTGCCGTCGTCGAGCCCCGGCACGATGCGGCCGGCGATCGACAGCAGCACGAGCAGCGCGAGCACGCCGAGCGCCGCGGTGAGCACGGCATCCTTGGTGCGAAGCCTGCGGAGGCGGCCGGGTGCGGCCGCGAGCCCGGCGGCGACGCCGGTCACGACCGGGCCCCGATCGTCGAGACGCGCGGGTCGACGAGGCTCGAGGCGAGCTCGACGAGCACGCTCGTGACGACGAAGACGATCGCGGCGAGCATGACGCCGGCCTGGATGACGGCGTAGTCGCGGCGATCCATCGCGAGCAGCAGGTACGAGCCGACGCCTGGCACGTTGAAGAGCCCCTCGACGATCACGGCGCCGCCGAGCAGGTACGCGAGCAACGTGGCGGCGAGCGTGAGGATGGGGATCGTCGCGTTGCGCAGCACGTGGTGCCGCACGATCGACCACGGTCGCTCGCCGCGCGCGACGGCGGCGTGCACGTACGGCTCGACGAGCACGCCGAGCGTGGCGTCGCGCGTGGTGCGGGCGGTCGCCGCCGCGCAGAACACCGACAGCACGAGCGCTGGCAGCAGCGACGACAGCAGCCCCTGCCCGACGTCGTCGGAGACGGGCGTGAAGGCGCCGATGGTGATGCCGAGCGGCACGGTCGAGAAGAGCAGCACGACGAGGGCGCCGAGCACGAACTCGGGCACCGAGATGCCGAGCCCGCCGAGCACGCGGGATGCGACGGCGCCGCCGCGTCGGCGTGCCCGCAGCGCCTGCCGCACGCCCACGGGCACCCCGACGAGCAGCGCGATCGCGAGTGCCATGATCGCGATGGTCGCCGTGACCGGCAGGCGCAGCACGAGCTCGTCGAGCACGGGCTGCCTCGACACGATCGACGTGCCGAGGTCGCCCGTGACGATCTGGCCGATCCAGATGCCGAACTGGCTGACGAGGTCGCGGTCGAGCCCGAGCCGCTCCACGAGCGCGTCGCGCTGCTCCTGCGTCGCGAGGGGGCCGAGCAGCACGCGCTCTGCCTGGCCGGGCACGACGCGCACGGCCAGGAACACGAGCAGCGCGATGCCCAGCAGCGTCACGAGCCCCGTGAGGACTCGCCCGCCGACCCATCGCACCGCCTGCACGTCAGCCCTCGAGGATGCGGAAGTCGGCGACGAGGCGCAGGAAGTCGCCGTAGCCCTCGTCGGCGAGGATCGACGGCGACAGCTGGTCGCTCGCGAATCCGATCACCTGGGGACGCGTCGCCAGCGGCAGCATCTCCGCGTACTCGTCGGCCAGGTCGCACACGGTCTGCAGCGCCTCGGCGCGCTCGGCACCGGGGGCGAGCTGCTGCGCGGCGACGATCGCCTCCGACAGGTCGTCGTGCGTCTGCGTGAACCCGACGTTGAAGAACGCGGTGTCGGGGTTCCACCAGCTCGTCACGATCGACGCGTCGCCGTAGCCTGCGAACCACGACAGGGCGATGTCGAAGTCGCCGGGCTGCGAGACGTACACGCGCTCGCCGAAGGTGCCGTCGTCGACGCTCTCGAGCTCGATCTGGGCGCCTGCCGCCTCGAGCTGCTGCTGGAGGAGCTGCGCGATCGCGGCGAGGGCGGGGTCGGAGTTGTAGATGAGGATCGACGCCTCGAGGCCGTCGAGCGCGTCGGCGTCGACCTCGGCGGATGCCGACGGCACGGAGTCGGCGGCGCACGCGTCCGGCAGGTTCGCCGGGGTGACGGCGGTGGGCACGGCGGCACCTGCGAGCGCGACGTCGACGAGCGCGTCGCGATCGATGACCGCGTTGACGGCCTGTCGCACCTCGGGGTCGGCGAACGGCGAGGCGGGATCCACGGAGTTGAGCATCGCGTAGAAGAAGTCGCTCTGCGTCTGGCTCACGGCCGTGACGTCCTGGGCCGACTGCAGCAGCTGCAGCGCGTCGGGGTTCGAGAAGTTCGCCAGCTGCGTCGAGCCGTCGCGCAGGCCGGCGAGGCGCGTCTGCTCGTCGCCTGCGATCACGAGCTCGAGCGTGTCGACGCCGAGCGCGTCGGCGTCCCACCACTCGGGGTTGGCCTCGAAGGTCCACGACTCGTCCTGCCGGTGCTCGCCGACGGTGAAGGCGCCGCTGCCGAGCATCTCGCTCACGGGGTCGAAGGCGCCTGCGGTCAGCTCCTCCATGGGCAGGATCGCGGCGGGGGTGTTCGCGAGGGCTGCGAGGAACGGCGTGTAGGGGCTGCCCAGGGTCACGGTCACCTGCTGCGCGTCGCCGCTGGTGTCCTCGATGGATGCGACGGGCCCGAGCTGCCCCGACCACACGGAGCCGGAGTCGATGAGGCGCTGCAGCGAGCCGACGACGTCGGCGGCGGTGACGGCGCGGCCGTTGGAGAACGTCGCGTCGGGCTGGATCGTGAAGACGTAGGTGGTGTCGTCGGGCTGCTCCCACTCGGAGGCGAGCTCCGGCTCGATCTCGGAGCCGGGGCCGACGGTCACGAGCGACTCGTACACGAGTCCCATGATCGACCAGGAGCGGGCGACCTCCGCGAAGGCGGGGTCGAGTCCCTGCGCCTCGGCGGTGTCGTAGTCGATCTGCACCTGGAGGGTGCCGCCGACGCTCTCGACGGACTCGTCGGCGTAGGCGACGTAGCCGCCCGGCACGTCGGCGTCCGGCTCGGAGGGCGCGGCACCGCCCGAGCATCCTGCGAGCGCGATCGCCGCGACGGCGGCGACCGCGATGGCTGTGGTGGAGGTGGTGCGCACGGGGGCCTCCCGGTCGAGTCCTGGTGGCGACCCAGCGAGGGGTGCTGATCGTCGGGCGCCGGTGCCGGATCGTTCCGGCATTGCCCGGAATCTACGCGGGGCCGTCGACGCGGTCAAGAGCGGATGCCGCAGAGCGGCCATGTCGTCACAGACTCGTAACACGCGATGACGGAACGATCCGGCCCGCGCGGTTCCGGGGGACGACGCTGTGATAGACACAGGGTCATGAGCCCCCGGCCACCCTCGACGCGCGCCGCGACGATCGTCGACGTCGCACGCGCAGCCGGGGTCGGTCGCACGACCGCGTCAGACGCGCTGCGCGGGCACGGCCGCGTCTCCGAGGCGACGCGCACCGCCGTCGAGGCCGCAGCCGCCGCGCTCGGCTACCGGCCCAACTCGGCGGCCCGCTCGTTGCGCGCCGCCACGACCGGCACCGTCGGCATCCACCTGCCGGAGGCGATGACGCGCATCGAGTACTACCTGCAGACCGTCTACGGCGCGCTCGAGCAGGCGGCGATCGACGAGGTCGACGTCACGCTCATCACGTCGCGTCGCCTCGCAGGCGGGCAGGCGCCGCCCGCCGTCGACGGCGTCATCCTGCTCGACCCGCTCGCCGACGACCCCGTCGCCGAGCGCCTCCTCGCCCTCGATCAGCCCATCGTGACGCTCGAGGGCGTCCTGGGCGGCAGGCCCACCGGCATCGTCTCCGCCGACCACGAGGCATCCGTGCGCGAGCTGCTGGGCCACCTCGCCGCCCGCGGCGCCACCGCCCCCGCACTGCTCGCCTCCCCCGCCGTCACCGACTGGGGCGGTCGCGTGCAGCGCGCATACGGCGCGTGGTGCGCAGAGCACGGCATCGAGCCCGCGATGGTCGAGCGCCCCTTCGGATCCGACTCCTCCGTCTACGCCGCCGCGGCCCGCGAGCTGCTCGTCGCGAGGCCCGAGGTCGACGCCTTCCTCTGCGGCCCCGACGGCTCCGCGATCGTCGTCATCGACGTGCTGCAGGACCTCGGCCGCGACGTGGGCGACGACGTGCTCGTCGCAGCCCTCGTCGACAACCCCGCCTACGTGTACACGGATCCGCCGGTCACGGCCATCGACCTCACCCCGAGGGCCGCCGGCGCCGCGTGCATCCGGCTCCTGCTCGACATCGTGCGCGGCGAGCGCCCCGCCGATGCCGAGTCGCCGCTGCCCATCGAGGTGCGCTACCGCGCGAGCACCCAGGGCGCCGGGTCGACGCCGCGATGACGCGGCGCGACCGGAGGGATGCCCGCGCGCCACGCCCCTCCTCGGGAGCGTCGGCCCCGGATTGAGGAAAGTTCGGCCAGGATGGACCCCATGCCCACCGAGCCGACGAGGCGAGCCACGCGCGCCGACGTCGCACGACTCGCAGGCGTCAGCCCGGCTGTCGTCAGCTTCACCCTCAACGGCGGGCCCAGGCCCGTCGCGCGCGAGACCGCCAAGCGGGTGCTCGAGGCCGTCGCGCAGCTCGGCTACACGCCCAACGCCGCCGCGCGCGCCCTCTCGATGGGATCGAGCGGCGTCATCGGGCTCATCGTGCACGACATCACGAACCCGTTCTACAGCCGCATCGCAGCGACCGTGCAGGCAGAGGCCGACGTCCGCGGCATGAGCGTCATCGTCGCGACCACCCTCGACGATCGCTCGCGCGCCCTGCCGCTCATGCGCGCATTCGACGCACGCCACGTCGACGGCATCATCGTCACGACCTACCTCTCCCGCGACGCGGTCGCCGAGGCCTCGCGGCTGCGCGCACGCATCGTGCAGCTCGAGTCCGAAGGGCCCATCCCGGGCGTCGTGCGACTCGACACCGACCTGCGTCGAGGCTCCGCCGCCGCCGTGCGCCACCTGGTCGACCTCGGCCACGAGCGCATCGCCTACGTGGGCGGGCGCTCCCCCATCGACGCGAAGATCGGCCCGTGGGAGGAGTCGCACCGCGAGCGCGGCGTCGAGCCCGGCAGGCTCGAGATCGTCGAGCTCAGCAGGCGCGGAGGCTACGAGGGCATGCGCGCCGTGCTCGCCGACGAGACGCCCACCGCGGTGTACGCAGGCTCGGACATGGTCGCCCTCGGCATCCTGCGCGCCATCCGCGAGGCAGGGCTGCGCGTGCCCGAGGACATCTCGGTCATGGGCTTCGACGACACCGAGGACGCCGAGTACGCCGCCCCGGCGCTGTCGACCGTGCACGTGCCCGTCGCCGACATGGCACGCGACGCGGTGCGAGCGCTCACCGATCCCGAGCCCATCGAGCCCGTCGAGCGCATGTACCCCACGCGGCTCGTGCTGCGCGACTCGACGGCACCGCCACGACGCTGACGCGTCGGCACCGCCGGCGTCAGCGCAGCAGCCGCCATCGGCGTGCGCCCCCGCGCGCCGGGTCTGGCTGCGTCACGCCCATGCCGAGCCCGATCTCGTCGAGCGCATGTCGGCGAGCGAGCGCCAGCAGCTCGGCGTCGCCATCCGCAGAGGCCTCGAACGCCGACCGCGCCAACGCGTCGAGGATGCGCACGGCGCCTTCGAGCCGCGCGCTCGTCACCGCCTCGCGCCTCGTCGACGGCAGATGCGCGACGCTCGCGCGTGCGAGTCGGTCGACGCACGCGAGGACCGCCGATCCCTCGTCGCCGAGCCAGTCGCGCACCGTCACCGCCCGGAACCCCGGCACCGCTCGGTAGGCGCCCACGATCACGTCGAGGACCGCGTCGATCGCGGCGTCCCAGCCGTCGACCGGTCGCGACAGCGCATCGTGCAGTCGCTCGTGGAGGATGGCCGAGCTGCGCTCGCGCAACCCGTCGATGACGCCGATGCGATCGGGGAAGTAGCGGTAGATCGTGCCGATCGACGCGCCCGCCTCCTTCGCGACGAGCGTCGTCGTGAGGTGGTCGAGCCCGACGCGATCCACCACGGCCGCAGCGGCCTCGATCAGCGAGTCGCGGCGCTCCTGGGACCTCCGACGCGGGCCCCACCCCTCGAGCCGCTCCGCCTCGCCCATGTCCTGCACCCCTCTCGCGCGGCCGCATCGCGCAACGCCTGTTGCAGCCGTGGCGACCACTCACCATGATGGACATCATCATGCATGCAACCCGCAGCGTCCTCCTCCGCACGGGCGAGTCCGCACCTCGCCCGGCCTGCACGATCCGCGTCGCCGTGTGGTCGGCATACCCCGTCGCGGCCGAGGCGTTGCGTGACCGCCTCCGATCCTCGGCCGTCGGATTCGACGCCGAGCGGCTCGCCGACCACGACGAGGGCACCGCGCGCTTCGACGTCGGCCTCGTGCTGCACGACGACCTCGCCTCCGGGGTCGCGGCGCGACTCACGCGCGACGGCGTGCCGGTCGTGCAGCTGACCGACATGGCGGTCGGCGATCGCGCTGGCGTGCGCGTGCTGCCGCGGCAGGCGACCCTGTCGGCGATCGCGCACGCGATCGCAGGGCTCGCGGGGCCCGCCACGAAGGGGGAGGCACGCTCTGCGCTCAGCGCCCGGGAGCTGGAGGTCGCGACTCGCTACGCGCTGGGCAGCCCCATCGCGGTCATCGCATCCGAGCTCGACATCGGGCACGAGAGCGTGCGCACCTACCTGCGGCGCGCGCGCACGAAGCTGCGGCACGACGGCCACGACGCATCGAACCGCGCCCACCTCGCGACGCTGCACGCGAACGGCGTGCTGCGTCGGCGCGCGCCGCTGGGGCGCGCCGCCGCGCGCTGAGAGCCGTCGCGATCGACCCGCCTGCGGCGCCCGCCCTTCGGTGGGCGCCGCAGCGCGTCAGCGCTCGTCGTCGTGCGCGAAGGTCGGCAGCGACGCCGTGATGAGCGTGCCGTCTGCGCGACGGAAGCCCTCGAGGTCGTCGGTCGAGGGCGCATCGCCGGTCACGAGCGGCCCCTGGCCGTCGAGGTCGACGGTGCGCGGCTCGCCCGCTCGCACGAGCACGCGCTCGCCGCGCACGCGCACGACCGCATCCGTGCCCTCCTCGACCGTGAAGGTCATGGCATCCTGCTGCACGCGGATGCGCAGGCGCGTGCCACGCAGCGTCATGCGGAACGCGATGCCATCCCAACCCTCTGGCAGGCGCGGGTCGAACGAGATCTCGCCGTCGTGGTCGCGCATGCCGCCGAAGCCGGCCGCGTAGGCGAGCCAGATGCCACCCGTCGACGCGACGTGCACGCCGTCCGGGGTGTTGCCGTGCAGGTTCGCGAGGTCGACGAACAAGGCGTCGAGGTGGTACTCGAGCGCGAGGTCGCGGTAGCCGACCTCCGCGGCGATGATCGACTGCACCACCGCTGACAGCGTCGAGTCGCCCGTGGTGAGGGCGTCGTAGTACTCGAAGTCCCGCCGCTTCTCCTCCGGCGTGAAGTGGTTGCCCTGCAGCAGCAGCGCGAGCACGACGTCGGCCTGCTTCAGCACCTGGAAGCGGTAGATGACCAGCGGGTGGAAGTGCAGCAGCAGCGGGCGGTGCTCGGCCGGCGTGTTCGCGAGGTCCCACACCTCCCGCTCGAGGAACTGCGCATCCTGCGGATGCACCCGCAGCTCCTCGTCGAACGGGATGTGCATGCCGTCCGCGGCACGCGTCCACTCGGCGATCTCGGCCTCCGTGACGCCGACGCGCGCGACCATCCGCTCGTACGCGGCAGGGTCCTCCTCGCGCAGGCGACGCACCGCTCCCGCGGCCGCGCGCAGGTTCGCGCGCGCCATGACGTTCGTGTACAGGTTGTCGTTCACGACGGTCGTGTACTCGTCGGGGCCCGTGACGCCGTGGATGTGGAAGACGTCGAGGCCGTTGGAACGCCAGAAGCCGAGGTCCTCCCACATGCGCGCCGTCTCGACGAGCACGTCGATCGCACCGCGAGCCAGCAGCTCGGCGTCGCCCGTGGCCTCGACGTACTGCATGAGCGCATGCACGATGTCGGCGTCGATGTGGTACTGCGCCGTCGACGCGGCGTAGTACGCGCTCGACTCCTGCCCGTTGATCGTGCGCCACGGGTACAGGGCGCCCAGCTGGTTCATCTCGGACGCGCGATCGCGGGCGGCGTCGAGCATGCCCTGCCGGAAGCGCAGCACGTTGCGGGCGACGCCGGGCGACGTGTACGTCAGGAACGGCATGACGTACACCTCGGTGTCCCAGAAGTAGTGGCCGCCGTAGCCGGAGCCCGACACGCCCTTCGCCGCGATGCCCCCGCCGTCGGTGCGAGCCGCGGCCTGCGCGAGGGCGAACAGATTCCACCGCACCGCCTGCTGCAGGGCGGCCTGCCCCTCGACCTCCACGTCGGAGCGCGCCCAGAAGTCGTCGAGCCACTCGCGCTGCGCGGTCTTCACGGCATGCGCGCCGAGGCCCTTCGCGCGATCGAGCGTGCGCTTCGCGCGGTCGACGAGCTCGCGCACGGGCACGACGCGGGCCGTGTGGTAGGCCGCCCACTTCGTGAGGCGGATGCGGTTGCCCGCCTTCGCCTCGATGCGGAAGACGTGCTTGGCGAGGTCGTCCTCCACATGGCCCACGCACGACCACTCGTCGTCGGTCTCGAGGGCGTGCTCGATGCCGACCGCGATCGTCATGCCCGAGTTGACGGCACGGAACCCCAGGATGACGCGGCTCTCGCGGTCGTGCGTGTGGCCCGGCTCGAGCACGCGTCCGTCGACGATCTCCGCCTTGCGCGGGTCGAACCCCTCCGCCTCGTTCGTCGCGTGCAGGTCGTCGCGGAGGTCCTGCCGGTTCATGAGCTGGCTCGAGATGATGATCGACGCGTCGTCGAGCGGCGTCACCTCGTACTCGAGCAGCGCGAGGTGCCGCTCGGTGAACGACACGAGCCGCGACGTGCGGATGTGGATGCGCTTGCCGCTGGGCATGCGCCACTCGCACTCGCGCTCGAGCACGCCGCGCTGGAAGTCGAGGCGGCGCGAGTAGGCGGTGAGGTCGGCGTCGGCGAGCACGAACGGCTCGTCGTCGACGTAGAGGCGGATGATCTTCGCGTCGGGTGCGTCGATGATCGTCTGGCCGACGCGGGCGAAGCCGAACGCCTCCTCCGCGTGCCGGATGGGCCACGTCTCGTGGAACCCGTTCACGTACGTGCCGAACGCGTGGCCGTGCCGCGCCTCGTCGACGTTGCCGCGCATGCCGAGGTAGCCGTTGCCGACGGCGAAGAGCGTCTCGCTCGTGCCCTGCGCGTCGGCGTCGAACTCGGTCTCGACGAGCGCCCACTCGTCGATGGGGAACCGCTGACGGTCGAGCGGGTCTGCAGCGTCGCGCCTCACGCGTCACCTCCGGTCGGGAGCGAGGGGATGAGCTCGGCGAGGTCGTCGACGACGAGGTCGGCGCCGTGCTCGAGCAGCGAGTCGGCGCCCGCGCCGCGGTCGACGCCCACGGTGAGCAGGAACCCGCCCGCGCGACCGGCGGCGACGCCGGAGTGGGCATCCTCGACGACGACGCACTCGTGCGCAGCGAGGCCCAGCAGCTGGGCACCCTCGAGGTAGGTGGCGGGCGAGGGCTTGCCCGCGAGGCCGTGCGCGGCGGCGTGGACGCCGTCGACGACCGTCTCGAAGCGGTCGCGCAGGCCCGCGGCGGTCAGCACGCGCTGCCCGTTGCGGCTGCTCGTGACGACCGCGACCTGCAGACCTGCGGCCTCGGCGGCGGCGAGGAACGCGACCGAGCCCTCGTACGGCGCCACCCCGTGCTCGTCGACCTCGGCGTTGAACGCGACGTCCTTGCGGGTGCCGAGGCCGTGCACGGTGTCGAGCTCGGGTCCGTCGGTCGTCTCGCCCTCGGGCAGCACGATGCCGCGAGCGGCGAGCATGCTGCGCACGCCGTCGAAGCGCGGCTTGCCGTCGATGTGCGCGAAGTAGTCGGCATCCGTGTACGGCGCGGCGCCGTGCTCTGCCAGCACCGGGGTGAACAGGCGGGACCACGCGCGCATGTGCACCTCGGCGGTCGGCGTGAGCACGCCGTCGAGGTCGAACAGGATTGCGCGTGCACGCGCGAGCGCGCTCGCGTCGCGGGAGCCGTGGATCATGCGTCTGCGACCTCTCGGAACGGGTGTCGGTGATGCCATGCGACCCGGTTCATCCCTGCCGCGCTCGCGAGCGACGCTACCGCAGCCCTGCGCTGCACCGCATCTCGGGTGCACGCTGCGTCACCGGGCGGAGCCTCCCTCACCGAGTGGTCGCTCGATGCACGCGAGTGGTCGCTCGATGCGGCGCTCCGGGCGGGATCGCCGCACCGAGCGACCGCTCCCGGCTCAAGCGGGCTGGGTCACGAGCCGACGGTTCGCGAACTCCAGCACGGCGTCGGGTCCGAGCTCGCGCCCGAAGCCCGAGCGCTTCACGCCGCCGAACGGCAGCTCCGGGCGCGAGACGCCGAACGCGCCGATCGACACCATGCCCGCCTCGAGCCGCTCCGCGACCCACGCCGCACGCTCGGGATCGGCATCGTCGAACACGGTCGCGCCGAGCCCGAACGGCGAGTCGTTCGCCACCCGCACCGCCTCCTGGGCGTCCGCGACCGGCACGACCATCGCGACGGGGCCGAAGAGCTCCTCGTGCCACACGCGCATGTCGGGCGTGACGCCGGTGAGGATGCCGGGCTCGACGAACGCACCGGCGCCCGGCATGCGGATGCCGCCTGCGACGAGCGTCGCGCCCTCCGCGACGGCGGAGGCCACCTGCGCGACGAGGTCGGCTGCTGCCGCCTCGCTCGACATCGGGCCGAGGTCGACGTCCTCGTCGAGCGGCGAGCCGATGCGCAACGCCCGCATGCCGGCAGCGAGGCGCTCGACGAACGCGTCGTGCAGGGACTCGTGCACGATGAACCGCTTCGCCGACGTGCAGGCCTGGCCGCAGTTGCGCGTGCGCGCGGCGATCGCGACCTCGACGAGCGCGTCGAGGTCGTCGGTCGACAGCACGACGAACGGGTCGGAGCCGCCGAGCTCGAGCACGCACCGCGTGAGCGAGCGACCGGCGACCTCCGCGACCGCGGCACCCGCGCGCTCCGAGCCCGTGAGCGAGACGCCCTGCACGCGCGGGTCGGCGATCATCGTCGCGATCTGCTCGTTCGACGCGAGCACCGTCTGGTAGACGCCGCTGGGCAGGCCCGACGCATCCGCCATCGCCTGCATCGCGAGCGCAGCCTGCGTGCAGGTGCCCGCGTGCTTGATGACGACGGGGTTGCCGAGCAGCAGGTTCGGGGCCGCGAGGCGAGCCACCTGGTAGTAGGGGAAGTTCCACGGCATCACGCCCACGATCGGACCCGTCGGTCGCAGCTCGACGCGGGCGTCGCGCCCGCGCCAGCCGGTCTCGAGCGCGCGGTCGGCGAGCAGCTCGGGGCGGCTGGCGTACCAGTCCCAGATCGAGGCGACCAGGCGCACCTCGCCGATGCCCTGCTGCAGCGGCTTGCCCATCTCGCGCGCGATCGTCGTGGCGAGCGCCGTCTCGTTCGCGCGGAACGCGGCGGCGATCGACCGCATGGCGGCGATGCGCTCGCCGAGCGGCGGCATGGATGCGTGCGCGTCGGCCGCGGCGGCGAGGGTCGCCTCGATCTCGGCGTCGGTGGCGTCTGCATGCTCGGCGAGCAGCTCGCCGGTGGCGGGATCGACGGATCGGTAGGCCATGCTCGCGCTCCTCCCGGCCCGCTCGGATGCGGCGCCGACACCGGCACGATACCTCGGCATTGCCTGGTGACGGAACGATCCGGCATGCTGGGCTGCACACACGACGAAGGAGTGCGATGCACGAGGCACCGCTGGCGGACATCCTCGTCGCCGACCTCTCGCGCGTGCTCGCGGGCCCCCTCGTCGGCCAGACGCTCGCCGACCTCGGCGCGCGCGTGATCAAGGTCGAGCGGCCCGGCACCGGCGACGACACCCGATCGTGGTCGCCGCCGAGCTCCGCGACCGGATCGACGTACTTCGACAGCGCCAACCGCGGCAAGGAGTCCGTCGCGCTCGACCTCGCAGACCCCGCCGATCGGGCGCTCGCCGCCGAGCTCGTCGCCCGCGCCGACGTCGTGATCGAGAACTTCACGCCAGGCACGAGCGCTCGTCTCGGGCTCGACCGCGATGCGCTGCTCGCCGCGCACCCCCGGCTCGTGTGGTGCTCGATCAGCGGCTACGGCAGGGCGCCGGGCGGGGCCGACCGGGCGGGGTACGACTTCGTCATCCAGGCCGTCAGCGGCCTCATGCACGTCACGGGCGAGGCCGACGGGCCGCCCACGAAGGCGGGCGTCGCGCTCGTCGACGTGCTCACGGGCAAGGACGCGACCGCCGGCATCCTCGCCGCGCTGCTGCGGCGCGAGCGCACGGGCGTCGGCGGACTCGTGGAGGTCGCGCTGCTGACGAGCGCGCAGGCGGCGCTCGTGAACCAGCTGCAGGCGGTGCTGGGCGCGCCGACGCTCGACCCCCGCGACCGCGGCGGCGTGCTGCACCCGGCTGCCGAGCCCTCGCGCGCCGGCAGCGCGCATCCGTCGATCGCGCCGTACCAGCTGCTCGCCACCGCGGATGCGCCGCTCGCGGTCGCGGTCGGCAACGACGGGCAGTTCCGCAGGTTCTGCGCGGTGCTGGGGGTGCCTGCGCTCGCCGACGACGCACGATTCGCGACGAACGCCGAGCGCGTCGCGCACCGCGACGCGCTCGTGCCGCTGCTCCAGGACGCCCTCGCGCACGCGTCGGCCGAGGCGTGGGAGGAGCGGCTGCTCGAGGCCGGGCTCGTCGCCGGTCGCGTGCGCACGATCTCCGAGGGGCTCGCGCTCGCCCGCGACGTCGGCCTCGACCCCACTCGCGAGCTGCACGGCAGCACGGGCCACGGCTCGACGCTCGCCTCGCCCATCCGCATCGACGGCGACGCCGGCACCTCCCCCATCCCCCCGCCGCTGCTGGGCGAGCACGACGAGACCCTGCGAGCCTGGCTCGCCCACCCCGACCCCCTCCGCCCGAGAACCTCAGATCTTCGGACACCGACGACTGGAGCACCGTGACCACCGACCTGCTCGACATCGAAGCGCTGCTCTCCGACGAGGAGCGCGCCGTGCGCACGCGCGTGCGCGCGCTCGTCGACCGCGAGATCCGCCCGCACATCGCCGACTGGTTCGACGCCGCGCACTTCCCCACCGAGATCATCCCCGCGCTCGCCGCCGAGGGACTGCTGGGCATGCACATCCAAGGGCATGGATGCGCGGGCCGATCGAGCGTCGAGTACGGCATCGCCATGCAGGAGCTCGAGGCCGGCGACAGCGGCATCCGCACGTTCGCATCGGTGCAGGGCTCGCTCGCGATGAGCGCCATCGCGAAGCACGGCAGCGCCGAGCAGCAGGCGGCGTGGCTGCCGCGCATGGCCAAGGGCGAGGCGATCGGCTGCTTCGGCCTCACCGAGCCGAACGCGGGCAGCGACCCGGGCGCGATGCAGACGTTCGCGCGCCGCGACGGCGACGACTGGATCCTCGACGGCGCGAAGCGCTGGATCGGCCTCGCCTCCATCGCCGACCTCGCCGTGATCTGGGCGCAGACCGACGACGGCGTGCGCGGGTTCCTCGTCGAGACCTCGAGTCCCGGGTTCACGGCGACGCCCATCGCGCAGAAGCTGTCGATGCGGGCGAGCATCCAGTGCGACATCGCCCTCGACGGCGTGCGCGTGCCCGAGTCGATGCGCCTGCCGGAGGCACGCGGGCTGCGAGCGCCGTTCGAGTGCCTCAATGAGGCGAGGTTCGGGATCGCGTGGGGCGCGCTGGGCGCGGCGCGCGACTCGCTCGAGGTCGCGCTCGCCTACGCAGGCGAGCGGCAGGTGTTCGGCAGGCCGCTGTCTGCGATGCAGCTGACGCAGCAGCGCCTCGCCGAGATGGCGCTCGAGCTGCAGCAGTGCCAGCTGCTCGCGCTGCACCTCGGCAGGCGCAAGGATGCGGGTCTGCTCGAGCCGCACCAGATCTCGATGGGCAAGCTCGCCTCGTGCCGTGCCGCGATCCGCATCAGTCGCGAGGCGCGCGCCATCCTCGGCGGCAACGGCATCACCCTCGACCTGTCGCCCATGCGGCACGCGGCCAACCTCGAGAGCGTGCGCACCTACGAGGGCACCGACGAGGTGCACACCCTCGTCGTCGGGCAGGCGCTCACCGGCATCGCGGCGTTCCGCGGGTAGCGGGGCGGGAGCGCGACCGGCTCAGCGGCGGCCGCGCGCCTCGTCGCCTGCGAAGAGCAGCGCGAACGGGCTGTTGCCCGCGAGGCCCGCTGCGGAGTCCGACGTCGTCCACCGCTCGAGGTGCGCGGCGATCGCGGGCAGCGCCGGCTCGGGGATGTCGTGCATCTCGAACCCGACGCCGAGGTCGACGTGCGTGAGCTCGAGCCATGCGAGGTGATCGCTCGCGCACAGCTCATCGCCGTCGTCGCTGGGCACGCGCGCGCTCGGCTGCGCGTCGAGCCTGCGCACCACCATGGTCAGCGTCGTCGACAGCGCGTCGACGAGGTCGGCGGCCGGGACCTTCAGCAGCGAGTCGCTCGCGAGCCGCTGCGTGGGGTCGTCGGTCGGCGAGGCCGTCACGCGCCGCGCGTGGCGGATGAGTCGTGCGATCACGTGCCGACGCGTGCCGAGCCCGCTCGCGGCCGGATGCAGCAGCTCGACGTCGCCGAGGCGCATGGTCGCGCCGAGCAGGCGATGCGTCGACAGCCGCACCTGCTGCAGCAGCAGGGCGGCGTCGGGCTCGGCTCGGTGGATCGACTCCCGGTGCGGTGCCATGGTCATCTCCGACCCCCTCCATCCAGCGCGCGCCGCTCGTGCGGCGCTGCGCGAGGCACGGGGCATTCGCGGGTCGGGTGATGCTCGTCGACTGCGGATGCTGCGTGCCGACTCATAGCCAATCGGCAACCACCCACACCCGCCAGGCGTTGACACCGTCGGTCGAAGATGCTTCACCGCGTGCGCGCCCCCGCCGATGGGCGGGGGACAGGCCTCGCGCGTCGCCCTGAAGCATCCTCCGCGCGTCAGACGGCCTCTGGCCGCTTCTGCCTGAACATCCGCGCAGGCGTGTCCGGGCCGTCCCAGACCTGCGTGATGCCCCATGCGACCGCGGCGATCGGCACCGACAGCACCGCGCCGACGATGCCGCCCAGCACGGTCCCGATGGTCAGGGCGATGAGGATGACGAGGGCATGCAGCTTCAGCGAGCGCCCCATGACGACCGGCTGCAGGAAGTTGCCCTCCAGCTGGTTCACGAGCACGACGGCACCCAGCACGATCAGCGCCGTGACGAGGTCGTTGGCCACGAGCGCCACGAGCGTCGCGAGCGCGCCGGCGACCGTGGCACCGACGAGCGGGATGAACGCGAGCAGGAAGACCAGCACGGCGAGCGGCAGCGCCAGCGGCACCTGCAGGATCGCGAGCGCGAGGCCGATGCCGATCGCGTCGACGGCGGCGACGGTCGCGGTGCCGCGCACGTAGCCGCCGAGGGTGTCGACCGTCTTGTCGCCGATGCGCTGCGCACGAGCGTACGACCGGCCCTCGAACGGGCGCAGCAGGAACTCCCAGATCCTCGGGCCGTCCTTCAGGAAGAAGAACAGCACGACGATCATGAGCACGAGGCCCGTGAGGAAGTTCGCGGCCGCGCTCACGCCTGCGAGCGCGCCGGAGCCGAACTGCGCGCTCGTGACGAAGTCGATGACCGTGTCGCGGAACTCGGTGATCTGATCGTCGGTCGGCGCGAAGGGCAGCGTCGACACCCACTCGACGACCTGGTCGAAGCCGGCGACGGCCTGGTCTCGCAGCTCGCCGAACTGGTTGCGCACGGCGTTGACGATGAGCGTGACGACCCCGCCGAGCACGACGACGATCGCGAGCAGCGCGAGGATGGTCGCGAGGATCGACGGCACGCCCTTGCGGCGCATCCACGTCATCGCGGGCGCGAACGCCGACGCGAGGATGAGCGCGAGCACCACGGGGATGATGACGAGCGTCAGCTGCGTCATCGCGAACACGAGGCCTGCGACGACGATGAGCACGAGGATGATCTGCAGGGCGCGCGTGGCGAGCCTGCCGAACGAGTCGCCCCACAGCGACCACGGCGGGCGGGCAGCGCGCTGCACGACCTCGGTCGGACCCGTGGGCCCCTTGTGCTGGAACAGTCCCATGCATCCCCCTCGCGGAATGCCTCCACGGTAGCCGCGGCTGCTGGGCTGGCGGCGCAGGCGCAGCGAGGTGGCGGCGCGCGGGTGGATGCGGTAGGCCCTCAGCTGGGCTTGCGGGCGCGCACGAGATGCCGGGTGGCGTGCGCGACGAGCTCGCCGCCTGCGCGCAGCTCGGCGTCGATGGCGCGCAGCGCCGCGTCGTCGCGATCGACGTCGAACCCGGGCACCCACCAGACGCACTTCCGCAGGATCCACACGACGGCGCCGACGTCGGCGAACGTCATGCGCAGCCTGGCGGTGAGGAGGTCGTCGACCTCGAGACCCGCGGCGCGGGCGTCGCTCGCCTCCCGGTGCGGGTCGCGGCCGGCGCGCTGCGAGGGCGTGGGTGCCACGAAGCGCTCGACGAGCTCGAAGGCCGACTCGGCGCCGACGTGCTGGCCGAGGTAGGTGCCGCCCGGCTCGAGCACGCGGTGGATCTCGTGCCAGTCGGGAGCGACGGGATGCCGTGACGAGACGAGCGCGAACGACGCGTCGGCGAACGGCAGCGGTGCCCCCGGGCTCGCGTGCACCACGTCGACGCCGCGCGGCTCGAGCCGAGCCCGCGCCCGGTCGAGGTTCGGCGCCCACCCTTCCGTCGCCGCCATTCGCGGCGGCAGCGTGGGCGCCTCGTCGACGACCTCGCCGCCTCCCGTGTCGAGGTCGAGCGCCGACGGCGCGGCTGCGAGCGCCGCCGCCAGCAGGCGCGCGTAGCCCCACGGCGGTCGCTCCTCGGTGGCGCGGCCGTCGAGGAAGCCGAAGCCCCATCCGTCGACGTCGGCGGCGAGGGCCTCGGCGACGAGCTCGTCGTAGGGACGCATGCGTCGATCCTCGCAGGCGTCGGCTCGGGTTCGGCGCGCGGATCCGCTGCCGCGTCGGTCGTCGTCGCTAGCGTGGCCGCGTGACCGACGACGCCCTCGCCTCCGGCTACCGCATGCTGCTCGAGCCGCCCACGATCGACGAGTACAGGCGGCTGCGTGCGGTGAGCGGCCTGTCGCCGAAGTCGGCCGGGCAGGCCGAGGGGGCGATCGCAGGCACGTGGACGTGGCGCACGGTGCGCCGCGTCGACGGCTCGCCCGACGGCTCGCCCGCCGGCGAGGCCGTGGCGATGGGCCGCGTCATCGGCGACGGTGGCTGGTACTTCCTCGTCGCCGACATGGCGACGCTGCCCGAGCATCAGGGCAAGAGCATCGGCACGGCGGTGCTGCGCTCGCTGCTGGCCGAGATCCGCGAGCGCGCCGAGCCCGGCGCCTACGTCACGCTCACGGCCGATCCCCCGGGCCGACGCCTCTACGAGGCGCACGGCTTCGACGACGTCGCACCCGCTCGCACGGGCATGTCGCTGCTGACCTGAGCCTCGCCCCCGGCGAGCCGCGTCGCGCTGCGGACGACGCTCGTCGCGTCGACTGGTCACTCGATGCATCCGACTGGTCGCTCGGTGCTGCCACGAGCGACCAGTCACGCCCGAGCCCGTCTGGCGCACGCGGCAGCCAGCGGGTATCGTCGCCTCCCGACCAGCCCGCGGTGAGAGCGCGGCGGCAGCACGACACGAAGACGAGAGCATGACGGACACCCTCCGCGCCGCGACCATCGCGCGCTGAGCAGCGGCACACGCACCGCATCGGTCCTCAGCGCGCCCACACGCGCTCACGGAGGACACCGTGTCTTCGATCATCCAGCTCACCCATGTCTGCGTCGTCTGGCCAGACGGCGCCGTCGCGCTCGACGACGTCTCCGGCACGTTCGGCGCAGGCTCCACGGGCCTCGTCGGCCGCAACGGCACCGGCAAGACGACCCTGCTGCGCCTCATCGCAGGCGACCTCGACCCCACGTCCGGCACCGTGCAGACCAGCGGCGCCGTCGCGATGCTGCCGCAGTCGCTGCCGTCGCATCCGGGCACCGTCGCGGATGCGCTCGGCATCGCGAGCATCCGCGACGCGATCGCCGCGATCGAGCGCGGCGACGTGCGCCCCGCGCGCTTCGACGCCGTCGGCGACCGCTGGGGCGTGGATGCCGAGGCGCTCGCAGCGCTCGCCGTCGCAGGCGTCGACGGCGACGAGGCGCTGCTCGATCGGCCGATGCGCTCGATGTCCGGCGGGGAGGCGATCCGCGTGGGTCTCGCGAGCATCCGCATGTCGGGTGCGCCGATCGCGTTGCTCGACGAGCCGTCGAACAACCTCGACGCCGACGCCCGCGCCGCCCTGATCGCGGCGATCCGCGACTGGCCGGGCACGCTCGTCGTCGCGAGCCACGACCGAGCGCTGCTCGAGCACGTCGACCGCATCGCCGAGGTGCACGGTCACGAGCTGCGCACGTTCGACGGCGCGTGGCCCGTGTACGAGGAGGCGATCGCGATCGAGCAGGCCGCCGCCCGCAGGCACCTGCAGGACGCCGAGCAGCACCATCGCCGCGAGCGGGCCGACCGCATCGCGGCGCACGAGCGCAGGCAGCAGGCGGAGGCGGCCGGTCGGCGGAAGCAGGCGGCAGGCGGCATCCCGAAGATCATGGCCAACGGCCTGCGGATGCGGTCGGAGCAGACGACCGCATCCAGCAGGCGCCTGCACCTGGGCCGCGAGGCGTCGGCGCTCGCATCGATCGCGTCGGCGGAGGAGGCGGTGCGCGACGACCGCTCGATCCGCATCGCGATGCCCGAGACGCGAGTGCCAGGCGGCACGACCGTGCTCGAGCTCGCCGGGCCTCACGCTCCGATCGTGGTGGGCGGGCCCGAGCGCATCGCGCTCGCCGGAGCGAACGGCTCGGGCAAGACCACGCTGCTGCACGCCATCCGGTCGTGGCCGCAGCCGCCGGAGCGGGCCGCCGTCGCCACGGTCGCGCACCGCATCCCGGAGCTCGGGATGCTGACGCAGCGCACCGACGTCGACGAGCACGCGACGCTCGTGGAGGTGCTGCGGCAGGCGAACCCGCATGCGACGCCGCACGCTGCGCGAGCGATGCTCGCGCGGTTCCTGTTCCGTGGCGACGACGGCGATCGGCTCGCGGCCGGCCTCTCCGGCGGGGAGCGCCTGCGTCTGGCGCTCGCCCGCCTGCTGCTCGCCGACCCCGCGCCGCGGCTGCTGCTGCTCGACGAGCCCACGAACGACCTCGACGTGGAAGCCCTCGGCCACCTCGTGGAGGCGCTCGCCGGCTTCGAGGGCGCGCTCATCGTGGTGAGCCACGACGAGCGGTTCCTCGCCGACGTCGGCATCACCAGACGGTGGACCGTGGAGGAGGGAGCGCTGCGCGACCGCCAGGTGGGATGAGACGCACGAGCCGCCATCTCCACCTGCGCGATCGCGCAATCTGGCACCTGCAGATGCCAGATCGCGCGGATCGCGCTGACGGTGCTCGTGAACGACGTCGATGACCACTGGCGGAACCACGGATTCCTTCGAGGCGCCGACCGCTGGCGTCTCGCTCCCGTGTTCGACGTCAACCCGGACGCGGGCGCGGGCCAGCTCCGCTCGCGGCCGATCGCGCCCACCGACGATCCGCGAGATCGCTCGATCGCGAGCCTGCTTGGCATCGCCGATGCGCATCGACTCGACGACGATGCAGCGCGCGCCATCCTGCGACGCGTCGCGCAGGCGGTCGATCAGTGGGAAGCGGTCGCAGCGGACCTGGGCCTCCCCCTCTCGCAGATCGACGCGATGCGGCCCGCGTTCGACGAGGAGCAGCGGGCGGTCGCCCGCTCGTGACGAGCGGGACGCGCAGCGTCGACCCTCAGACCGACTCGCATCCCATGAGCGCGGCGAGCGCGCGGTCGTAGATCGCCTGCAGGCGCGCCTCCGGGCCGTCGGCGGAGGCACGCACCCACTCCTCGATCGCGAGGCGGATGAGCACCGACTGCCACTCGACGAGCGCCCGCACCTGCAGCTCGCCGCGACCCGTCGCGGCGACGAGGTCGGCGACGAACCGCTCGTCGCGCTCGTGCTCCTGCCCCAGCGCGGCGGCGAGCAGCGCCGGCTCGTCGCCGATGAGCCTGCGCACGCGCAGGTGACGCCGGTGGCCCTCGCCATTCGCCTCGAGATCGACCATCTGCTCGCGCCAGAACGCGACGAGCTGCGGCCGCAGCGGCTGGGTCGCGTCGAGTGCGGAGACCGCGGCGGCCATGGCGCCCGTGATCTCCTCGTCGTCGAGCACCGCCTGCTCCTTCGTGCCGCACAGCCGGTAGAAGGTGCGCGGCGAGATGCCGGCGGCGGCGGCGATGTCCTCGACCGTCGTGGCGGCGACGCCCTGCCGCTCGAAGAGGTCGAGGGCGGCGTCGGCGACCTCGGCACGGGTCTGCGATCGTCGTCGCTCGCGCAGGTCGATGCTCGCCGTCTCCTGGATGGTCATGACGACATGCTACGGTAGTGCGCGCCGTGTTGGCAGTCACTGCCAACTCGGCACCACGCGCAGATCGACGGGGCTCTGCGCGGGCGGCACCCTTCGAGGCTCACTCCGCTCGCACCTCAGGGAGCGGGCGTGGCCTTCGCTCCCACCCAGGGGCGGGGAACGCCGCACAGACGCAGACGAGACGCAGCGCAGAACGAGGAACCGATGACCAGCCCCACCTCCACCGCCTCCATCCCCACGGTGGCGCCCACCACGGCGAGCCCCGCCGCGCCGCCGCGGCCCGGCCCCGTGCTCGCGCTGCTCGTCGCGAGCGCGTTCGTCGTCATCCTCAACGAGACGATCATGGGCGTCGCGATCCCGCAGCTCACGGTCGACCTCGGCATCACGACGAGCTCGGCGCAGTGGCTCACCACGGGCTTCCTGCTCACGATGGCGATCGTCATCCCCACGACGGGCTTCCTGCTGCAGCGCTTCCCGCTGCGCACGCTGTTCTTCGTCGCCATGGGCCTGTTCACGGCCGGCACGCTCATCGCCGCGCTCGCTCCGGGCTTCGGCATGCTGCTCGTGGGCCGCATCGTGCAGGCTGCGGGCACGGCCATCATGATGCCGCTGCTGTTCACGACGGTGCTCTCGGTGGTCCCGCCGGAGCGGCGCGGCCGCTTCATGGGCGTCGTGTCGGTCGTCATCGCCGTCGCGCCCGCGGTCGGGCCGACGGTGTCTGGCCTCATCCTCTCGGCGTTCGAGTGGCGTTGGCTGTTCGTGTTCGTGCTGCCGATCGCCGTGCTGTCGCTCGTGCTCGGCTCGATCTTCGTGCGCAACCTCACCGAGACGCGTGCGAGCCACCTCGACGTCGTGTCGATCCCGCTCGCCGCGATCGGCTTCGGCGGACTCGTGTTCGGGCTCTCGACGATCGGCGAGTCGGCAGAGGGGCACGCGGCCGTGCCGGTGTGGATCCCCCTCGCGATCGGCGTCCTCTCGCTCGGTGCCTTCGTGTGGCGGCAGCTCGCGCTCGGCGCGACCGACCGCGTGCTGCTCAACCTGTCGGTGTTCCGCACCCGGTCGTTCGCGATCGCCGTCGTGCTCGTGATCGTCGTGTTCGCGGTGCTGCTGGGCACCCTCATCCTGCTGCCGCTGTACCTGCAGAACGTGCTCGGCCTCGACACGCTCGCGACGGGCCTCATGCTGCTGCCCGGCGGCGTGCTCATGGGCGTGCTCGCCCCGATCGTCGGCAACCTCTTCGACCGCTTCGGTCCCAGGCCCCTCGTGCTGCCCGCCGCGATCGTGACGAGCGGTGCGCTGTGGTGGATGACGACGCTCGACGCCGACTCGACCGTGCCGACCATCATCGCGATGCACCTCGTGCTGAACGCCGGCCTCGCGTTCATGTTCACGCCGCTGCTCACCTCGGCGCTCGGCTCGCTGCCGCGTCGCCTCTACTCGCACGGCTCGGCGATCATGTCGACGCTGCAGCAGGTCGCGGGCGCGGCGGGCACGGCACTGTTCGTCACCCTCATGGCGGTGGGTGCATCCGCCGCCGTGGCCGAGGGAGCGACCGACGCGGCAGCCGCGACCGCCGACGGCGTGCACCTCGCGTTCGTCGTCGGGGCGAGCCTGTCGCTCGCGGCGGTCGTGCTCGCTGCGTTCGTGCGCGGCGGCTCGGCGCCTGCTGAGGATGCGGTGCCGGTCACGCAGCGCTGACCCGCGACGCGGATGCGCACCTGAGCGGGCCTTCGAGGGTGCATGCCACTCGACGGCCCGCTCAGGTGCGCATCTGCGCGGCCGTCACCGCGTGCGTCGCTGCCAGCGCACCTCGCCGTCGACGACCTCGTCGCTCACGAGGAGCCCGAGACGACGGGCGATGCTCGCGGACGCTGCATGCTCGGGATGGATGTGGGCTCGGAGCACGGCGACCCCCTGCTCCTGGAGCCACGCGGTCATCGCGAGCGCGGCCTCCGTCGCGATCCCCCGCCCCTGCGCCTCCACACCCACGACCCATGCGACCTCGCCGACGAGGTCGTCGCCCTCGATCGTGCACGTCGCCTGCACGGTGCCGACCGCACGGCTGGTCTCGCGCTCGCGCACGATCCAGTTGAGCCAGCCGGCGTCGCCCGCCGGCGACGCCCCTGCCGCCTGCGCGCGGAAGCGCCGCTCGAGCGTCGCGCGGCTCGGGGGCTCGCCGCCGGTGAACGCGTGCAGGGCGGGTGCCGCGAGCACCGACACCATCTCGGCGGCGTGCTGCGTCGTCAGCGGCTCGAGCATCAGACGCGGGGTCTCCAAGAGCGTCAGGGTCGGCCAGGCCATGGGTCGATCGTGCCAGACCGGTCCGCGTGCTCGCCGCCGGGCGGCGGGGAGTGCCAGACCCTCCCATCCGCGTCGGCGCGGTCGTACCGTGGAGCCATGGGAGACATGCGTCGCGAGATCCGCGAGTTCCTCACGACCCGGCGCGCCCGCATCACGCCGGAGCAGGCGGGCCTGCCCGCGTACGGCGGCAACCGCCGCGTCGCGGGGCTGCGCCGCGAGGAGGTCGCGATGCTCACGGGCGTCTCGGTCGACTACTACGTGCGCCTCGAGCGCGGCAACCTCGGCGGCGCGTCCGAGAGCGTGCTCGACGCCCTCGCGCGCACGCTGCAGCTCGACGAGGCCGAGCGCATGCACCTGCACGACCTCGCACGCTCGGTCGCGCCGTCGCGCAAGGCGCCCACGCCTGCCGCGACGACCGTGCGGCCCGCGGTGCTGCAGGTGCTCGACGCCATCACGGGCCCCGCGTGGGTGCGCAACGGCAGGCACGACATCATCGCGGCGAACGCGATGGGGCGCGCGCTGTACCAGCCGGTGTTCGACGATCCGCATCGCCCGGTCAACACGACGCGCTTCACGTACCTGAACCCTGCGGCGCGCACGTTCTGGCGCGACTACGATCGCATCGCGAACGACAGCGCCGCGATGCTGCGCATGGAGGCGGGCCGCTCGCCGCACGACCCCGACCTCATCCGCCTCGTCGGCGAGCTGTCGACGCAGAGCGAGACGTTCCGCGAGCGGTGGGCGTCGCGCGACGTGCACCTGCACCGCTCGGGCCGCAAGCGCCTGCACCACCCGGTCGTCGGCGACCTCGACCTCGACTACGAGTCGATGGACCTGCCCAGCGAGCCGGGCCTCGTGCTCAACGTCTACACGGCGCCCGCCGACACGCCGTCTGCCGATGCGCTGCGCCTGCTGGCGTCATGGGTCGCGACGCACGACGCCGAGCCCGCGAGGGCGACCGCCGAGGCCTGACGCCCCGATCCCCGCGCGTACGTCGGTCGCGCGGCGCAGGGCGCGGGTCGTCGGCGCGGCGATGCACCGATCACTCGATCGTGCGCACGACCTTGGCAGGCGACCCGACCGCGACGACGCGTGCAGGCACGTCGCGCGTGACGATCGACCCGGCGCCGATCACGGCGTCGTCGCCGATCGTCACGCCCGGCAGCACCGTGACACGCGCGCCGAGCCACACGTTCCTGCCCAGCACGACGGGTGCCGGGATGAGGTCGGCGCGGCGGTCGGGGGCCATGCCGTGCTGCAGCGTGGCGATGATCGCGTCGTGGCCGATGAGGCAGTCGTCGCCGATCGTGATGCCGCCCTGATCCTGGAAGCGGCACCCGGCGTTGATGAAGACGCGTCGCCCGATCGTCGTGTTCCTGCCGAAGTCGGAGGTGAACGGCGGGAAGAGCGCGACGGAGTCGTCGACGGGCGAGCCGATGAGCGCGGACAGCAGCTCGCGCACGCGCGCGGGCTCGTGGTAGCCGCCGTTGAGCTCGCCCGTGATGCGCAGCGCCTCCTGGCTCGTGGCGTGCATGACGGCGTGCAGCGGCGACCCTCCCGGGATCGTCTCGCCCGCGTCGAGCGCGGTCAGCAGGTCGTCGAGGGTCGGTGCGTCGGTCATGGGTCGTCTCCTCGTCACGGGTGCATCCTCGGTGCTCGGTCGGCGCGGATGCGTCGCGAGCCGGCTCGGCGCACCCCGCATCCTCCTCGAGGGCTCAGCCCGGGTACTCGTCGTCGGCGAGGTGCTCGCCCCACGTCGTCTCGGGCTCGTCGGCGGATGGGTCGGGCGCCTCCCACAGGGCGAGGTGCGTCATGAACCGGTCGGCGCAGGCGCCGTGCCAGTGCCATTCGCCCGCCGGCGTGTGGACGGTGTCGCCCGGGCGCAGCTCGAGCAGCTCGCCACCGCGGGACTGCACGTAGCCGACGCCCTCGGTCACGTGCAGCGTCTGTCCGACGGCGTGGGCGTGCCAGGCGGTGCGCGCGCCGGGCGCGAACCGCACGACGTTGAGTCGCGCGCGCGACGGCTCCTCGCCTGCGTACAGGGCGTCGACGTGCACGTCGCCGACGAACAGCTCGGCGGGTCCCTTCGCCGTGGGGCGGCGCCGCTGGCGAGTGGTCGCCATCAGAGCCCCGCGTCGTCGCGGTCGCCGGGGTTCGGGTCGTAGCCCATCGACATGCCCATGGCGCTCGCCGTCGGGCCCTCGCCGGTCACGCCGTGTCCGAGCGTCCTCTGCTGCATCGTGTGCTCCCTCGTCGCAGGCTGGATGCGTCCATCCCATCCCGCGGGGCGCGGATGCGGGAGTCCTCGGTGAGACGGGTACCGCCAGGGCCTCCCTCGTCGCCGCCATCTCGTTGCGAGGTGCGCTTGCTGCACCCAGGTGCGGTTGCAACCGCACCTGGGTGCAGCAACCGCACCTCGCAACGGGAGGGAGCGCGCCTACGACCTGCCGACGCCGGCGCTCGCCGCGACCGCGACCGCCACGGCGGAGGTGGCGGCGATCGACGCCGCGATCACCTGGTCGACGGCCGTGGCGCCCCAGTCGCCCTGCTGCAGGCGCAGCGCCCGCGAGGCGACGTCGCCCGACCACGGGATGCGCGCGTGCAGCGCCGGCAGCTGGTCGCTCGCCCACAGCAGCGCCGCGAGCGCAGCCGTGCGCGGGTCGGGGTCGACGCCGTCGACGAGCACGGCGCGCAGCCTCGCGACGACGGCGTCCTCATGCGCGGTCTCGAGCGTGCGCAGGCGGGTGACGGGGATGAAGCCGAGCAGCCTGTCGCGCTCGCGTCGCACGAGCCCGCGCTCCTCGAGCCGATCGAGCACGGTCTCGCGCAACGTCGGTCCGATCTCGGCGATGCGGGTCATGACGAGCCTGCGCTTCGTCGCGATGGCCTCGAACGCCGAGCGCAGCAGCGGATCGCTCGGCGGCGTCGCGCCGGGCACGACCTCAACGGTCTGCCCGGCGTCGGTGCGCACGAGGCCGCGCTGCGCGAGCTCGACGATCACGGCGCCGCCGAGCGTCGCGTACAGCATCCCCTCGCCGAGGATGTGGCCGCCGTCGTCGTCGAGCAGCACGAGCAGCAGGTCCTCGACGAGCAGCAGGTCGTCGTCCATGGTCGTCTCCTGGGATCGTGGTGCGATCGGCGCGACGCCGACCGCATGCCTCCATCGAAGACCGTGCCCTCGGGGCCGAGTCAAGCCTCGGATGTGCGAGATCGCTCGACCGTGCCCCGACGGCACGGTGTCGAATGGGTGCACCACCCACGAGGAGGACCCATGCTCCGCAGGATCGCCACGATCGTCGTCGCCATCGGCGTGCTCGCCGCCATCGCAGGCTGGCTCTGGACGCTGCTGGCCCCCACCCCGGATGCGAACATCGGCGCCGGCTTGCTCGTCGTGCTCGGACTGCCGCTGGCGGCGGTCGGCATCGTGCTGCTCGTCGTCGCGCTGCTGCGCTCGCGCCGCCGCGACCCGTAGGGGGCATCCCCGCCATGAGCGCTGCATGGATCCGCCATGGGTCCGCGCACGCAGAAGGCCCCGGATCCGATGGATCCGGGGCCTTCGTCGCTGTCCGATGGACACCGTGCGCGAGGGGGGACTTGAACCCCCACGCCCTTGCGGGCACTGGCACCTGAAGCCAGCGCGTCTGCCAATTCCGCCACTCGCGCGAGAGCCCGCATCGCTGCGAGCCAACCACGCGACTCTACCAGGTCCGCAGACCCGCGCGACGCGCTCTGGCGGATCGTCCCGTACCCTGGGGGGCGCACGAGTGAGAGGCATGACAGACACGTGGGATTCCTCGACAGCTTCGAGCGCGGGCTCGAGCGGGTCGTCAACGGCGCCTTCGCCAAGACGTTCCGCAGCGGCGTCGAGCCGTTGGAGATCGCGGCCGCGCTGAAGCGCGAGCTCGACACCAACGCCTCCGTCGTCTCGCGCGACCGCATCCTCGTGCCCAATCGCCTCACGGTTCGACTGGCGCCCGAGGACCACGCGCGCATGGAGCGGCTCGGCGAGTCGCTCACCGACGAGCTGCGCGCGGCGGTGCAGAAGCACGCCACCGAGAACCAGTACTCCTTCGCCGGCGGCATCGACCTGACGCTCGAGCGCGACGATGCGCTCTCGACCGGCATCCTCGCCGTCGACGCCGAGCTCGCGAAGGGCGAGGTCGCGTGGCGAGCCGTCGTCGACATCAAGGGCAACCGGGTGTCGCTGCGCACGGGACGCACGATCATCGGCCGCGGGTCGGATGCCGACATCACCGTCGACGACGCCGGCGCATCGCGGGCGCACGCCGAGATCGTCTGGGACGGCTCGCGAGCGCAGATCTCGGACCTCGGCTCCACGAACGGCACCCTGCTCAACGGCCGCAGGCTGAAGAAGTCGCTGCTCGAGCCCGACTCGATCATCGACATCGGCTCGACGCGCCTCGTCTACCGCGTGCTCGCGGAGTCTCGGGGTGGCCGATGACGAGCGACCTGACGCTGCTGCTGCTGCGCGTGGGCTTCCTCGTGCTGCTGTGGGTCTTCATCTTCATCGTCATCTACTCGCTGCGCAGCGACCTGTTCGGCTCGCGCATCACGCGTCTGCAGCAGCAGAGCACCGGCTCCCCTGCGCCGTCGGGGCCGGCGGCGCCGTCGTCGGCGGCGGCCACCGCTCCTGCACGCCCTGCGAACCCGGATGCGGCGACGACCGTGACCGACATGGGCCGCGGATCCCGCAGCGCAGCGCCGGCGGCCGCGCAGCCCGCCAGGAGGCTCGTCGTCACGGGCGGCCCGCGCTCGGGCATCGAGATCGACCTTCCCGTGACGGGCCTCACGATCGGCCGATCGAGCAGCTCCGGTCTGCAGGTCAAGGACGACTACACGTCGTCGAACCACGCACGCCTCGTGCTGCGCGGCGACGAGTGGCGCATCGAGGACCTCGGCTCGACGAACGGCACGTTCGTCGCCGGCCGCCGCGTGTCCGGATCGGCACCCGTGACCCCGGGCGTGGAGCTGCGCATCGGCACCACCACGTTCGAGCTGAGGCGGTGACGTGGCGCTCGCGGCAGCACGCAGCCACGTCGGCAGGGTCCGGAGCGACAACCAGGACTCGGGCTATGCGGGCGCGCACCTCTTCGTCGTCGCCGACGGCATGGGTGGCCACGCCGGTGGCGACGTCGCCTCCGCGCTGACGATCCGCAGGCTCCGCGACGCCGATCACGAGCACGCGAGCGCCGAGGAGGCGCTCGACGAGCTGCGCGACGCCATCCAGTCGGCTGGCGAGACGCTGCAGTCGTCGATGCGCGAGCACCCCGAGCTCGTCGGCATGGGCACGACGGTGTCCGGCATCGTGCGCGTCGGCGACCGCATGGCGATCGCCCACATCGGCGACTCCCGCATCTACCGCTACCGCGTCGGCGCGCTCACGCAGATCACCACCGACCACACGTTCGTGCAGAAGCTCGTCGAGGCGGGCCGCATCACGCGCGAGGAGGCCGAGACGCATCCGCGACGCAACGTCGTCATGCGCGTCCTCGGCAACATCGAGACGCATCCTGAGGTCGACGGCCTCCTCGAGGACGTGCAGCCTGGCGATCGGTGGATCGTGTGCTCCGACGGCCTGTCTGGCGTCGTCGGGGAGTCACGGCTCGCGCAGCTGCTCGGGCAGCGTCGCGACGCCGCAGCGACGGCCGACCGGCTCGTGCAGGAGGCGCTGAGCCACGGCGCGCCCGACAACGTGACCGTCGTCGTCGTCGACGTCGACGAGTCGCCCACCTCGAGCGTCGAGCCGCAGACGGTCGGCAGCGCCGCCGGCGAGATCGACTACGACGTCATCGAGCCCGAGGCCGCCCCGCTCAGCCTCACCCAGCTGCTGCTGCATCCCATCCAGGCGAAGCAGCAGCCTGCCTACGAGCACTTCGAGCCCGAGAGCGAGGAGTACCTCGCCGAGCTGCTCGCCGAGCACCGCAGGTGGAAGCTGCGCAGGCGCATCACCTGGACGGTCGGCGTCGCCCTCGCGGTCATCGCGGTCGTCGCGGGCTGCCTCGGCTTCTACGCGTGGACGCAGACCCGCTACTTCGTGGGCGCCAACGACGACGGCTACGTCACGATCTACCAGGGCGTGCAGAGCGACGTGGGCCCGATCGTGCTGTCGTCGGAGGTGCAGGTCACCGACATCGAGCTCGACGACCTCAGCGACTTCGAGCGCCAGCGCATCGAGCAGACGATCAACGCCGACGACCTCGACGCCGCGCAGCGCATCATCGACCGGCTGGAGGTGCCGTCGCCATGACGAACGCGCTCCAGACCGGCATGATCCAGCTGCGCGACGCGACCGAGGCGATCCGCGTGCGCATCCGCAACCCGCAGAAGCTGCGGGCCCTCGAGCTGTTCCTGCTCGTCATCGCCTGGGCGATCGCGGGCGGGGCGATGCTGCTCGTGCAGGTCGGCGCGCTCGAGGCGGTCGACCTCACCCTCCTGTACCTGTTCGGCGGGCTCGCCGCCATGACGCTCGTGCTGCACATCGTGCTGCGCTTCGTCGCCCGCGACGCCGACCCGTTCCTGCTGCCCATCGCGACCGTGCTCAACGGCCTCGGCATCGCGATGATCTACCGCATCGACATCGGCCGCGCCGACCTCGGATGGGATGCCGCGGGCATCCGCCAGATCGCGTGGACGGGCATCGCGATGGTCGCCGCGATCGTCGTGCTGCTGCTCATCCGCAACCATCGCGTGCTGCTGCGCTACCGGTTCACGGCGATGGCGGTGGCGATCGTGCTGCTGCTGCTGCCGATGCTCCCCGGCATCGGCGCCGAGATCAACGGTGCGCAGGTGTGGATCCAGCTCGGCCCGTTCTCGTTCCAGCCGGGCGAGATCGCGAAGATCGCCCTCGCGGTGTTCTTCGCCGGCTATCTCGTGACGGCCCGCGACTCGCTGTCGATCGCCGGCCGCAAGGTGCTGGGCCTGCAGCTGCCTCGACTGCGCGACCTGGGGCCCATCGCCGTCGTGTGGGTCATGTGCATGCTCGTGCTCGTCGTGCAGGGCGACCTCGGCACGGGCCTGCTGTACTTCGGCCTGTTCACGGTCATGCTCTACGTCGCGACGGGCCGCCGGTCCTGGATCATCATCGGCCTCGTGCTCGTCGTCCTCGCGGGTGCGCTCCTGTGGCTGCTCACGCGTGGCGAGGCCGAGTGGATGCAGCGCGTGGGCATCGGCGTCATCGTGCTCGCGTTCCTCGCCATCACGGGCGCCTTCACGTGGATGGCGTTCCAGCGGTGGCGTGCCGACAAGGGCATCGGCTGGGTCGTCTCGGGCGGCCTGTCGGCAGCGCTCGGCATCGTGGTGGCGTTCCTGCTGCTGCGCCTCGACCCCTCGGTGCTCGAGGGGCTCGGCATCGGCCGCGTCGAGGCGCGCGTCGAGGGATGGTTGCGCGCCTTCGACCAGGACGTGTTCGACCGCCCCTCGGGCAGCTCGTACCAGCTCGTGCAGGGCATCTTCGGCATGGCGGCCGGCGGCGTCATCGGCACGGGCCTCGGGCTCGGCAGGCCGGGCATCGTGCCCCACGCGGAGTCGGACTTCATCATGGCGTCGATGGGCGAGGAGCTCGGACTCGTCGGCGTCTTCGCGATCCTCGCGCTGTTCCTCGTGCTCGTCTCGCGCGGCATCCGCATCGGCTACCTCGGCTCCGACGACTTCACGAGGCTGCTCGCCGTCGGACTCTCGTTCGTCATCGCGCTGCAGGTGTTCATCGTCGTGGGCGGCGTGACCCGGGTCATCCCGCTCACGGGCCTCACGACGCCGTTCATGGCGGCTGGCGGCTCGGCGCTGCTGGCGAACTGGATCATCGTGGCGCTGCTGCTGAGGCTCAGCGACACGGTGCGCATGCAACGAAGGGTGGTGACCGCATGAACCGCGAGCTGTCGAGGGTCAGCCTGCTGCTGGTGTGCATGTTCGTGGCCCTGTTCGGGTCGTCGTCGATCATCCAGTGGGCGCAGGCCGACGCGTTGCGCGACGATCCGCGCAACTCGCGCACGATCCTCGCGTCGTTCGCGACGGAGCGGGGATCGATCCTGGTCGACGGCACCGCCGTCGCGCAGAGCACCCAGTCCGGCGACGTCTACGAGTGGCAGCGCCAGTACCCGCAGGGCGCGCTCTACGCTCCTGTCACGGGCTACAACACGCTCGGGCAGGGCAACAGCGGCATCGAGGGTGCGATGAACGACGAGCTGACGGGACAGGCGTCGAGCCAGTTCTTCCAGCAGGTGGAGCAGCTCATCACCGGTCAGGACCCGTCGGGCTCGTCGGTCGAGCTGACGATCGATCCCGCCGCGCAGGAGGCTGCGATGTCGGCGCTGCAGGCCGCGGGACCTGGCACGACGGGTGCCGCGGTCGCGATCGATCCCGCGACGGGCGACATCCTCGCGCTCGCGTCGAACCCGTCGTTCGACCCGAACGCCCTCGCCAACCACGACACGAACGCGGTGATCGCGGCGTACGACGCGCTGCTCGCCGACCCCACCGATCCTCTCGTGAACCGCGCGATCGGCGGCGACCTGTACTTCCCGGGCTCCGTGTTCAAGCTCGTCGTGACGGCGGCGGCGCTCGAGTCTGGCGAGGCCACCCCCGACTCGACGTTCGCGAACCCCGCCGAGCTCAACCTCACGGGCACCTCGACGCCGATCTTCAACGCGACGCGGCAGCAGTGCCCGGGCGGCGAGGGCGACCAGGTGTCGCTCACGAACGCGCTCATCTACTCCTGCAACATCCCGTTCGCGCAGCTCGGCGAGCAGCTGGGCGAGGATGCGATCGCCGACCAGGCGGCCGCGTTCGGCTACGGCGAGCAGCTGGAGATCCCGATGTCGGTCACGCCGTCGACGTACCCGACGGGGCTGGACCCGTCGCAGCTGCAGCTGACGTCGTTCGGCCAGTACGACGTGCGCGTCACGCCGATGCAGGTGGCGATGACGACGGCGGCGATCGCGAACGGCGGCACGCTCATGCAGCCGCAGCTCGTCGACGAGGTCATCGACACCGACTCGCTCGACGTGCTCGCCGAGCCCGCCCCGCAGGAGCTGGGATCGGCGATCAGCGAGTCCACGGCCGACACCATGCAGGATCTGATGGTGCAGGGCGTCGAGCAGGGTCTCGCGTCGAACGCGGCCATCCCAGGGGTCACGGTCGGCGGCAAGACCGGCACGGCCGAGAACGACGAGTCGGGCGACAGCCCCTACAACCTGTGGTTCACGGGCTTCGGCGAGGGGGCGGATGGCCAGCAGGTCGCCGTCGCCGTCGTCGTCGTCCCTGAGCAGAACATCGCGGCGGACACCTCGAACGAGGTCGCCGCACCCATCGGCAGGGCGATCATCGAGGCGGTGCTGAACTCATGAGACCAACGAGCGGACTCACCTTCGGTGGGCGGTACCAGCTCACGTCGAGGATCGCCATCGGCGGCATGGGCGAGGTCTGGCAGGCCAGCGACCTCGTCATCGGCCGCACGGTGGCGCTGAAGATCCTCAAGGACGAGTACATGGGCGATCCGGGGTTCCTGGAGCGCTTCCGCGCCGAGGCCCGGCATGCGGCGCTCGTGAACCACGAGGGCATCGCCAACGTGTTCGACTACGGCGAGGAGGAGGGCAGCGCCTTCCTCGTGATGGAGCTCGTGCCCGGCGAGCCGCTGAGCGCCATCCTCGACCGCGATCGCACGCTGCCCGCCGACAAGGTGCTCGACATCGTCGCGCAGACGTCGGCCGCGCTGCACGCCGCCCACCAGGCGGGGCTCGTGCACCGCGACATCAAGCCCGGCAACCTGCTCATCACGCCAGAGGGTCGCGTGAAGATCACCGACTTCGGCATCGCACGCATCGCCGACCAGGTGCCGCTCACGGCGACCGGCCAGGTGATGGGCACGGTGCAGTACCTCTCGCCCGAGCAGGCGAGCGGGCAGCCGGCCGCGCCCGCGACCGACATCTACTCGCTCGGCATCGTCGCCTACGAGGCCCTCGCCGGCAGGCGTCCGTTCACGGGCGAGTCGCAGGTGGCGATCGCGATGGCGCACATCAACGACGCCCCGCCCGAGCTGCCGGGCACCGTGCCGGAGCCGGTGCGCAACCTCGTGCTGTCGTGCATCGCGAAGAAGCCCGCCGACCGCCCGACGTCGGCAGCGCACCTCTCGCGTGCTGCGACGATGCTGCGCCGCGGCGACATCGCGGGTGCGGCGGCGATCGTGCCCGGCATCGCCTCGACCGACTCGTTCGCGACGATCGATGCGCCCACGCAGGCGACGACGCGCGTCATCGGCACCCAGTCGCATCCCGCGACGGCAGCGCTGCCCGTGGCGATCGAGGACGAGCGGCCCGTCGACGAGCGCAAGCGACGCCCGTGGGTGCTGCCCGTCATCATCATCGGCGCGATCCTGCTCATCGCGGGCCTCCTCGCGCTCGCGTGGGCCGTGTTCGGTCAGGGTGGCGGCGATCCGGAGCCGTCGACGAGCCCCGAGCCGACGCCGTCGGAGACGATCGAGACCGTGCAGATCTCGGAGGACGACTACCTGGGCATGACGGAGGCCGAGTTCCGCGACGCGATGGACGACCTGGGCCTCGTCGCCGACGTGCAGACGGGTGACGAGACGGCGCCGACCGAAGGGGATGCCGGCACGGTCTACTCGGTGAACCCCACGGGGCCCGTGGCACCGGGCACGGCGATCGAGGCGACGATCTACGCGCCGATGCCGACGCTCGACGCGCCCACGGCGGCGCCCGTGCTCGCAGACGGCGTCGTCGAGGCCGACATCGCTCCGGGACAGAACGTCGACGTGACGTGGGACGTCTCGTCGTGCCCCGCCGGATACACGACGTCGTACGTCTCGACGATCACGTTCCCGACCGGCAACACGCAGGACGTCACCGACTCGAGCACGAGGGTCACGATCAACAACGTGTCCGAGGGCCAGTACACCGTCACGTACATCGTCAGCTGCGCGGCATCCGGCCGCGACACGCTCACGAGCCCCGCGTCGCCGCCGCTGACGTTCACGGTCACCGCCCCGGTCGAGACGCCCGACCCGACGACGCCTCCGCCCTCGGAGGAGCCCGCACCGTCGACGCCGCCGTCCGAGACGCCCTGACGCACCCCACCTGCGCCACAGGTCCGCACCCCCTCCAGACCGCTAGACTCATCCGGTCCGGGAGGGGGTGCGCATGACCGACGTCATCGCGTCCCTCGACGTGCTCGGAGACCGGTACGAGATCGGCGAGCTCATCGGGCGCGGCGGCATGGCCGAGGTGCACCGCGGGCGCGACCGGCGGCTCGACCGCCTCGTCGCCATCAAGCTGCTGAAGCCCGAGCTCGGCGAGGACGACGACTTCCGCGTGCGCTTCCGGCAGGAGGCCCAGTCGGCGGCGCGCATGTCGCATCCGACGGTCGTGCGCGTCTTCGACGCCGGCGAGCAGGTCACGAAGGACGGCCACGGCCGATCCGTCTCGGTGCCGTACATCGTCATGGAGTACGTCGACGGCCGCATGGTGAAGGACATCATCGCCGAGGCGCCGCTCACCGAGTCCGAGGCGGTGCGCATCACGAAGGGCATCCTCACGGCCCTCGAGTACTCGCACCGCGCGGGCATCGTGCATCGCGACATGAAGCCCGGCAACGTCATGGTGACGCCGGGCGGCCACATCAAGGTCATGGACTTCGGCATCGCCCGGGCCGTGAGCGAGACGTCGACGTCGGTCGCCCAGACGGGCATGATCCTCGGCACCGCCCAGTACTTCTCGCCCGAGCAGGCGCGCGGCGAGGTCGTCGACGCACGAACCGACCTGTACTCCACGGGCGTCATGCTGTTCGAGATGCTCACGGGCAGGGCGCCGTTCCGCGGCGACACCGCCGTCGCCGTCGCGTACCAGCACGTCTCCGAGCAGCCCGCCGCACCGTCGTCGCTGCGCGAGGGCATCTCGCCCGCGATGGACTCCGTCGTGCTCAAGGCGCTCACGAAGCGCAAGGAGGAGCGCTTCCAGTCGGCCGACGAGTTCCGCGAGGCGCTCGAGGCCGCGCTCGTCGGCGAGGTCGTCGAGGTCGACGACGACGAGCCCGCGATCTTCACCACCGGCGTCCAGGGCGGCGCGGCCACCACGATGTTCCAGGTGCTCGACGTCGACGACTACCGTCCGGCTCCGCAGTCGCGCCCGCCTGTCGCATGGCTGTGGGGCGGCATCGCGCTCATCGGCGTGCTCGTGGTCGCCATCGTCTTCTGGGCGGTGAGCCAGGGACCGAACCTGCCCATCGCGGGACTGTCGTCGACGGTGCCGTCGGTGACGGGGCTCACCGAGGAGGCGGCGAGCGCCGCGGTCGAGGAGGCAGGGCTCTCGCCCAGCGTGCGCCCGACGGTCGACGACGCCGACGCGGGCACGGTGCTGCGCACGGATCCGCCTGCCGACACCGTCGTGTCGCCAGGCACCCCCGTGACGATCTTCGTCTCCAGCGGGCCGCCGCCGTTCGCGCTCGTGAACGTGCTCGGCAACACGGTCGTCGAGGCGACGAACGCCATCGAGGGCCAGCGCCTGCAGGTCGCCGAGGCCGTCGTCACCGAGAACCATCCGTCGCTGCCGGCCGGCACCGTGCTCAGCACGCAGCCGACCGCGAGCACGATGGTGTCGCAGGGCGACACGATCACGCTCGTGGTCTCCAGCGGCGAGGTCACGATCCCCGATGTCATCGATCAGCCGATCGCGCAGGCCGTCGCGACGATGCAGTCGCCGGACGTCGGCTACCAGGTGCTGCAGCGGTTCGTGACGTCGTGCATGGGCGGCCGCGTCGTGCAGCAGGATCTCGCGCCCGGCTCGCACCCGCAGGGCGGCACCATCACGCTCACCTACTGCAACGGCCAGCCTCCGCCGCCGCCCGCGCCGTCGTCCCCGCCGAGCGAGGAGCCGGCACCGCCCACGGAGGAGCCCGACGGCGAGTGACCGTCGGCGTCGCGCAGGGTGCGGGACCCAGCCGATGCGTCTCGATCCGTGCGTCTCGGGCCGTGCTGCTCGTCAGTCGCCGAACGCCACGAGCGGCGCCTTCGACGACGCCCGCTCGGCAGCGCCTGCGAGGCCGGCTCGCTCGAGCCAGTTGCCCAGCATGCGATAGCCGCCCTCGGTGAGCACCGACTCGGGGTGGAACTGCACGCCCCACACGGGGTGCTCGCGGTGCTCGAGCGCCATGATGACGCCGTCGCCGCTCGCCGACTCCGTGCGGGCGGTGACGGCGAGCGCGTCGGGCACCGTGCCCTCGACGACGGCGAGCGAGTGGTAGCGGGTCGCCGTGAACGGCGACGGCACCCCCTCGAAGACGGATGCGTCGTCGTGCACGACCCGCGAGGTCTTGCCATGCATGAGCTGCTCGGCGTGCGTCACGACGCCGCCGAGCGCCTCGGCGATGGCCTGGTGCCCGAGGCACACGCCCAGCAGGGGCACATCATGGGCGATCGCCGCGTGCACCATCGGGATCGACGCGCCGGCCTCGGCGGGCGTGCCGGGCCCTGGCGACAGCAGCACGGCATCCCACTCGACGATCGAGGCGGGGTCGACGACGTCGTTGCGCACGACCTCCACGTCTGCACCGAGCTCCGAGAGGTAGCCGGCGAGCGTGTAGACGAAGCTGTCGAAGTTGTCGACGACGAGGATGCGGGTCATGCGACGGTCGCATCCGGCGTGGGGAAGAACGTCTGCATGACCCACGGGTACGCGTGGAAGATGAGCGCGTAGACCACCGCGGCCAGCAGCGCGAGCACGACGAGCGTCTTCACGGGCCACGGGCCGGGGATGACCCTCCACAGCGCGCCGTACATCAGGCACCTCCCTGGATCGCCGCGAGCTCCGCGGGCATGGTCTCCGACCAGCCGACGAAGACGGAGTACGTGATGAGTCGCGTGGCAGCCGACCATTCGGGGTGGCACGTCGTCATCGTCATGATCCGATCCGTGGGCACCGCGTCGGGCTGGTTCGGCACGGGGGCGACGACGTCGACCTGCGTCGGCTGCACGTACTCGCTGTCGCGGTACTCGTACACGTACCAGATGCCGGCGGTCTGCACGTAGATGCGATCGCCGACCACGAGCTCGTCGAGCCGCGTGAAGGGCCCACCCTGCCCGTTGCGGTGGCCTGCGATCGCGAAGTTGCCGACCTCGCCCGGCATCGCCGAGGTGTCGTAGTGCGCCAGGCCCAGGTCGAGCGAGTCGAGCACGAAGCGGCTCGTGCCCTCGCCGACGACGCGCTGGAAGTTGCCGAACCGTGGGATGTAGACGACCGCGAACGCCTCCTGCGCGGCGGGAGCCTCTGCGACGGGCGGATCGTCGGTGCGCAGCTCGGTCGCGGGCTCGCCCTCCGGCGACTCGCCTGCGAGCGACTGCGCGAACGTCTCGGCCGCCTGCTGCTGCTGGCCGCCCAGGATGTCGTCGCTCAGCCACACCTGCCAGCCGACGAAGCCCAGCACGAGCACGCCGACCGTCACGAGCAGCTCGCCGAGCACGCCACCGACGGTCGTGCGGCGGCGAGGGCGGGGAGTCGTCGGCACGCGAGCAGTCTACGCGGCGTGCTGAGGTAGACTCGCGGATCATGGCTAGGAACAGCATCGCCCGCTCGCGCGCATCGCGCGACCAGGAGGATTCGCGCAACCCGCAGTGGTTCGTGCCGGTCATGCTCGGCTTCATCATCGTCGGGCTGCTCTGGGTCATCGTCTTCTACATCTCCGGCTCGATGCTGCCCATCGAGTCGATCGGTCCGTGGAACATCGCCATCGGCTTCGGCATCATGTTCGTCGGCTTCCTCATGACGACGCGCTGGAAGTAGCCGGCGCCCCGCACCGTCGCCAGCAGGCCCGCACCGAGATCGGTGCGGGCCTGCTGCGTTCCCAGGGGCGCACAGCGAACGTTCGAACGATTCGAATCACACCGCTGTGGTTTCTGCACAGGTGTGGACAACCCTGTGGAGAGACGCGTCGTGGATCATGGTCGGGTGCACCCGTCTCCCGACCCCGATGCCGTCGCCCTCGCCGCAGCCGCCAGCGAGCTGCTGGGCCGCAGCGTCGCTCCCCTCCGGACGCTCTCCGGCGGGCAGCATGCGCTCACGATCGTCGTCGCCGACGGCGACGCGCGTCTCGTGGTGCGCCGCTTCCCGCCTGGCGACGACGCCGTGCGACGCGAGGTCGAGGTGCTGCGCAGGATCGAGACGCTCGGCGACCTCGTGCCGCGGCTCGTCGCGCACGGCGGCGACCGGAGGCATCCCGTCATCGTGACGACGCTGCTGCCCGGCGGCGCGCCGGACGCGACCCTCGCCCCGATGGCGATCGCCGCGGCGATGGCGTCCGCGCTCGCCCGCGTGCACTCGCTCGACGGCGCCGGGCTGCCGGCGAGCCCGCCCCCCCCGCCCCC